>CAYUZM010000243.1:0-7591 GCA_964449665.1 uncultured Solibacteraceae bacterium | reverse complement strand
TGGCAAAACCGCCCACCACCAGGCCCGCTTTGCCGGCAATCGCCAGCGCATCGAGCGTGGCGCTTTCCAGCAGGCGCTCGGTCTGGGACGCCAAGTTCCGGTCCGCCTTCACGTCACGCTTGAAGCCGCGGGCAAAGACGTTGCGTTTGACCGATTCCTCGACCGCCTTCCGGGTCGCATCGATCCAGATGCCTCGGCCCGGCAGTTTGCGTTTGATGTCGGGAAGGAACTCGCGGAAGACATTCCAGCCGATATGCCATGCCACCTGCTGGCCACAGCGACGGGCCACGTCGGATTTCAGGTTGTCGCCGGGCGGCATCCACCGGTTGACAATGACATTCGAGCCCACAATGCCCGCGAAACGGGAGACAGCCGGCACGCGGCGTCCTTCTGAATCGTAGTGGTAGAAGGATGCCTTGAACGCATATTTGAGCCGACCGCCGAACCCTCCGTGACCAAGCCGTCGATAGCGGGGATCGGTGCCCAGCGCCGCTCCGAGACCAAAATCGATTCCATTGCTCAGGATGCTGCGAGACATTCTCATGCCGAAGCGCTGCGCAAAACCTTCCCAATCGCTGCCCCAGGCTTCCGGGCGCCCCCGCCACGTTTGAATGCCGCTGGTGAGGATTCCCAGCCCAAAACTTTCCGGCCCCAACGCGCGGCGCAAAGAACTTTTGGCGCGCACGCCGATGGTTAAAGGCGCAATCGCGGGCGGCGGAACAGTTCCGGCGGGGACCAGCACGGGAGGCGGTTCGGGGGCGGGCACGGTTGGCGCGGTTTGCCCCAGACAAACGCCAATGCCGAGCAAAGACACGGCAACCCCAACTCCGAACTGTCCAACCAACCTCACCCGGTCAGTCTACCATCCGCACCGTCTCGTCCCTTTTTGAGACAGCCCCTATAATGGGGAGTTCCCGATGAACCTCGACTGGTTCCCCCTCTGGCTCAGCTTGCGCGTGGCGGCGCTCTCCACACTGCTCTCCGCGGCAGCGGGCCTGTGGCTGGCCTACATTCTGGCAAACCGCACCTTCCGTGGGAAAGAGACATTGGACGCGGCTATCACGCTCCCGCTTGTGCTTCCTCCGACGGTGCTCGGCTACTACCTGCTGGTGCTCATCGGCCGTGACAGCTGGTTCGGCCGGGCTTGGGAGGCCGTTTGGGGCGGGCCGCTTGTGTTCACCTGGGAAGCGGCCGTGCTGGCGGCCATACTGCATTCAGCGCCGTTGCTCATCAAGTCGGCGCGTGCCGCGTTAGAAAGCGTGGACCACGACTATGAACGCGCCGCGCGCACACTGGGCGCCTCGGAATGGCGCCTGTTCTGGCGCGTGACGCTGCCGCTGGCGCGCCGGTCTATTCTCGCCGCCGTGGCGCTCGCCTTCGCCCGCTCGCTCGGCGATTTCGGTGTCACCATCATGGTAGCGGGCAATATTCCGGGACGCACGCAGACCGTTGCCGTCGCCATCTACGACGCGGTCGAAGCGGGCAACGGACAAGTGGCGCGCGCTCTCGTATTGGCGGTCTCCGCGCTCGCGTTGGGCATTCTCTGGTTCGCCAACCGGCTGCAGCCGAAGCAGGCCGCGCGATGATCCAGATTCGCGTCAAGAAACATTTCCCACACGCCCGCGGCTCTGCCGCGTTCACGCTCGACGTCGACTGGCAAGCCGAATCCGGTGTCACCGTGCTTTTCGGACCGAGTGGCGCGGGAAAGACCCTGACGCTCGACGCCATTGCCGGCTTCCTCCGGCCGGACAGCGGCCGCATTCTGCTCGACGACACGCTTCTGTTCGACGGCGCCAGCGGCGTTTGCCTCGAACCTCAATCACGCCAGTGCGGCTACGTGTTCCAAAACTACGCCTTGTTTCCGCACATGAGCCTGCGGGCGAACCTGGCATTCGCCGCCGAGCGGTTGCCGCGTCTGGAACGTCACCGCAAAGTGCAAGAGATGATCGCGCGCTTTCAACTGGAGGACGTCGCCTCACGCGCGCCCCACGAATTGAGCGGAGGCCAGCGCCAGCGCGGATCGATTGCCCGAGCACTGCTTGCCGCGCCGCGAATCTTGCTTCTCGACGAGCCCGCGCGTGGGCTCGATGCTCCCCTACGCGCCGGCCTCCACGAGGTAATTCGCGAGGTACGCGCGGGCTTTCAAGTACCCATCGTGCTCGTCACCCACGACCTAGAAGAGTGTTTTGCCCTGGGCGACAAAATGCATGTGCTGAGCGAAGGGCGCATCGTGCAATCCGGAACACCGGAGAGCATACTGGAACGGCCAGCCAACCTGGAAGTGGCGCGGTTGCTTGGCCTCTACGACCTGTTCGAGGCCGAGGTGCGCGCGCTCGACCCAGGCGCCAACTCGAGCCGGCTCCGTTTCGGCGAATTCGAATTGACGGCAACCTACCTGCCGGGAAAATTCAAAGGCGATCACGTTTGGGTTTATGTGCTACCCGAGCGAGTCCGCGCCGTGCCGCGCGATGGCCACCGCCCGGCCCGGAACCAGATTCCCGGCACGCTCGAACGGATGATCGACCGGCCGCACGCGGTCCGCCTGGAATTTTCCAACGGACTGCGCGCCGACGTCGCCCGCGACGCCTTTGCCGGATGGGCCGGAACCCGAGATTGGTGGATCGAGTATCCGCCTTCGGAATTGCGGGCGCTCTAAGCCGGGCCGTACGATAGTGGCTGCCATGCTCTCATTAGAGGAATACACGGAACTCGCCGCGAAAGCGCATGGCCATATTTGCGCCGGCCAGATTCTGGGACTTCGCATGGCGATGCACGGGCTGGAGCTGCTGGGCATCGACGATCCCACGGGCGCGCACCGCAAACGCCTGGTGACATTCGTCGAAATTGACCGCTGCGCCACCGACGCCATCGGCGTGGTGACCGGATGCCGGCTGGGAAAACGCGCGCTCAAGTTCCGCGACTGGGGCAAGATGGCGGCGACGTTCTGCGACTTGGAGAGCGGGCGCGCGGTGCGCGTCGTGGCGCTCGAATCGTCTAAACAGAAAGCACAGGAAATGTTTCCGGAGATCGCCACTCGCGGCGAACAGCAGCTGCGCGCCTATCGCGCGATGCCGGTTGAAGACCTGTTCGCCACGCAATGGGTGGAGGTGCATCTCGGGCCTGAAGACTTGCCTGGCTACAAGGCTCCGCGTATCGCCTGCGAGGCATGCGGCGAGGGAGTCAACTTTCATCGCGAGGTGGCGAGCGGCGGCAGGACGTTGTGCCGCGCCTGCGCCGGAGAGCGCTACTGGGAACCGGTGGCGCCGTGATTCGCTACTACATTACCGATAGCCAGGCGGCCGGCGGAACCGACGCGTTGCTTGAGATCATCCGGCGGCGCATGGCCGAAGGCCTCGAGTTTCTGCAAGTGCGCGAGAAGAACCTCTCGACCCGGGCTCTGCTGCAATTGATGGAACGCGTCTTCGCGATCCCGAATCCCTACGGCACGCGCATTCTGGTGAACGGCCGAACAGACATCGCCATTGCCTGCGGCGCCGACGGCGTTCACCTGCCCTCGCGGTCCATTTCGCCCGCGCGCGTTCGGACCATTGCGCCCGAGGGGTTCCTGATCGGCGTTTCCTGCCACACGGCCGCCGAATTGGTCACGGCCGAAGAACAGGGCGCCGACGTCGCGGTCTTCAGTCCGGTCTTCATCTCGCCCAGCAAACCGGCTGCTGGCGAACCGAAGGGTCGCGGACCGTCGCGGGAAGCGGCCTCTCGGGTTCGCATTCCCGTGCTGGCGTTGGGTGGCGTGACGCCGCGCCTGGCACCCGCCTGCGTCGAGGCCGGCGCCGCGGGCGTGGCCGGCATTTCGATGTTTCAGTATTAGTCGCGCGAAGAGCCGGAGGACCTGCTCTCGCGGATGCGCCGGGCGAGAAAGGCCTCTCCGGCAAAGTCCTCGACCTCTTTGTTCAACTCCGCTTTCCACGCTTGCCGTGTCTTCTCTTCCAGGTGCTCCAGCACTTTCATGCGCCGCTCGGCTTCGACCAGCTTCACACGCTGGTTGCCCGCGGCCATCTCGGCACGCTTGCGGTGTGCTTCCACCTCGTTGGCCACTCGTTTGAGGTATTGCCTGTAGTCGTCAAGACCGATCAGTTGCGTACCATCCAGCGGTTCGCTTTCGCCGCGGCTAATGACGTCTCGCGCCGTCAATTCGGCCTCGCGCCGGACCTCGTGGCCGATCTCTTCGATGCGCCGGACCTCGCCCAACGCTTTCTCCATTTTGGCCCGCTCCAGGTCACGCTGCAGCCTGCGGAATGTGAGAACGCGCTCGAGCGGGAAGTGGAACCTCTTCATCGGCCGGACGCCCTCATCCGCCCAGTTCCTTCATCCGCTTCAACGTGTCGTCCAGCGGTGTGAACTCCTCCGGCGGCTGGCGGAGAAACTCGCCCACCTTAGGCCGCAGTTCAATCGCCTGATCCAATTGTGGATTCGAGCCGGAGACGTATGCGCCGAGATTGATGAGATCTTCCGACCGGTCGTAGGTAGCCATGGACTGCCGGATCCGCTGCGCGGCCTGCTTCTGTTCGGGAGTCGAGATTGCGCTCGCCAAACGGCTGACCGACTGGAGTACGTCAATAGCCGGATAGTGGCCGGCCTGGCCGAGTGCGCGCGACAGGATGATATGGCCATCGAGAATGCCACGCACCGCGTCGGCGACCGGTTCGTTGAAGTCGTCGCCTTCGACAAGCACGGTGAACAGGCCGGTGATCGAGCCGCTGCGGAATTTCCCCGCGCGCTCAAAGATTTTGGGCATCAGATTGAACACCGACGGCGTGTAGCCCTTTTGCGATGGGGGCTCGCCGGCCGCCAGACCGATCTCGCGTTGCGCCATGGCAAGGCGGGTCACCGAGTCCATGATGAGCAGCACATCTTTGCCCTGGTCGCGAAAGTACTCCGCCACAGCCAAGGCGAGATAGCAGGCGCGGATACGCAGGGGCGCCGGGCGATCCGATGTGGCACACACCACCACCGAGCGTTTGAGCCCCTCCTCGCCCAGTTCATGCTCAAGAAAGCCGCGCACTTCGCGGTTGCGCTCACCCACCAGCGCGATCACGCTTACTTGCGCCGAGTTGTGGCGCGCCATGGCGCCAAGCAGCGTGCTCTTACCCACGCCCGAGCCGCCGAAGATGCCGACCCGCTGTCCTTTACCTACCGGGAGCAGCGAATCGATCGCGCGAACACCGGTGACGAGGGTCTCATCGATGTGTTCGCGCTCGAGCGGGCCCGGCGGCGCGGCATAGAGATTGCGATGATCGTGCATCTCCGGAAGCGGCTTTCCATCGAGCGGCTGGCCGAAGCCGTCGAGTACGCGGCCGAGCAACTCTGGCCCGACCCGTACCTGGGCCGCCTCCCGCCGCGTCACAATCGAATCACCGACCTCCAGCCCGTCTACCTCCTCAAGCGGCATACAGAGCACGCGGCCATCGCGGAAGCCCACCACCTGGACGCGAATCGAACGTCCCTGGCGCGTCAAAATCTCGCAGAAGTCGCCAATCGCCGCCGGCGGGCCATCGCTTTCGACGAGCAGGCCGACCATCTGCGCGATGCGGCCGCTGTGCCGGCAAAAGTCTCCTGTGTTCAGAAGCCGTTCGTACGGCGCAAGGTCCCAAAAAGGAGAAGGTGAGCTCACGAGGTCTGCCTCCGCACCAGATCGGTAAATCCGCGATCGATCTCACGTAGTTGCGTCTCCACCGAGGCATCGACGGAGCCTCGTGCCGTGTCGAGCACAATTGCCCCGCGCTCGAGCGAGGGGTCCTTTTCTATGCGCAACTGTACCGGCGTCTGCCATTCGCTGATGTGCTTCTCCACGAAGGGAACGTCTGCGGGATGCAAGCGAATCCGGTGTACTTCGCGCGCGTCCATGCGGTCGAGAACGGCGCGCACGATTCCGCCGAGCGCCTCCGGGTCCACCGAAAGCTCGCGATGCAATACCCGTCGCGCCACGGCGACGGCGAGGTGGACCAGATCCTCTTCCAACCGCCGCCGCATACGGCGCCGTTCGCCGACCAACTCTTCGATTGCCTGAGCGCCCCGCGCGGCGATGGCTTCCACTTGCCGCGCGGCCTTTTCCGCGGCAGCGGCCTCACCTTCCTTCATGCCTGCCAATCGGGCCTGCTGCACCAGTTGTGGAATCTGTTGTTCGAGTTCGTTGATGCGCGCACGGAGCCCGGGTGCCTCGTGGAGCGCCGCGGCAGCGTTCTCGGGGAGTGGCGCCTTGGGTGGACCCGACGCCACCGTCGCTTCGCCCACCCGCCTCCACACCAAGGGCTGGAGATTGGATTCCCCGTCCGGCCCATAGATCTTAGAGGACATACTGCTCGCCCACCGTTCCCTTCAGGCTGATGACGCCCTCGGCTTCCAGTTGCCGCACGACGGCGATGATTTGTTGTTGAGACGCCTCCACCTCTTTGATTTTCACCGGCCCAACGGCGTCCATATCCTCTCTCAACATCTCGGCGCCGCGCTGCGACATGCAGTCCATGAATTTCTGCCGCAACTGGTCGCTGGTGCCCTTGAGCGCGATGGTGAGCAGCTTGCGGTCGACACGCGAGAGGACTTCCTTCAATCCTGACGAATCGATCAGCAACAGATCCTCGAATACGAACATCAGATGGCGAACCGTCTCGACAAGAGGCGAATCCGACTTCTCCATCTCCTCCAGAATTTCCTTGCTCGTACCCGAATCGAGGCGATTGAACATCTCGGCCACGGCGCGCACGCCACCGTAGCTTTCGCGGCTGAATTCGCCGAGAGCCTTTAGTTTTTGCCCGATGATGCCGGCGATGCGCGTGATCACTTCCGGCGAGATGCGTTCGAGATGGGCCATGCGCAGAGAAACGTCGGAGCGGATCTCGCCGGGCAAGCTCGCCAGCAGCGCCGCCGCCTGCGACGGATTGAGGTGCGACAGGATCAGCGCGATCGTTTGCGGGTGCTCCTTATGGATGAACTTGGCCAATTGTTGCGGATCGGCCTTCTGCAACGCGTCGAAGCTGGCCGAGTCGCTTCCCAGCGCCTTCATCAAACGGTCGAGCAACTTCTTTGCCTGTTCCGGCCCGTAGGCCGAAATCAAGATCTTCTTCGCATACTCGACGCCGCCCTTGAGCACGTAATCGTGCGCAAGCGTCATCTGGTAGCCCTCTTCCAAAATGGCGTCGACGATCTCCGGCGTAATCGGCGGCAGCCGCGCAATCTCGCGCGTCAGTTGCGAGGCCTCTTCCTCTTCCAACTGACTCAGGATGAGAGCAGCCGTTTCCTCACCCATGGCGACGATCAGGATGGCAGCCTTCTTCAGGCCCGGCATCATCGCGGTCGGCTTTTCGCTATTGGTGATCATGGGCGTCGCTCAGTTAGCGGCATCGCTCATCCATGTGCGGATAATATGAGCAAACGCCGACGGATCTTTCTTCACTTGTTCGGTCATGTGCTTGGCGAGGACTTCCGATTTCTTGGTAGTCGTCTCCGGCAGCTTCAGGCCGGAGAGAATTTCCATCTCCTGCTTCTCCTTGAGCGCTCGGTTTTCCTGCAGCTGCGATTCGATCTTTTTCTCGATCGACTCGCCGGGCGGCTTTTGACGGCTCTCGGCCGATCC
>CAYUZM010000242.1:0-7624 GCA_964449665.1 uncultured Solibacteraceae bacterium | reverse complement strand
CACGCTTCGACGCCTACGCCCTACAGGCCGCAGCCGACAGCCTCAACAACCGCCCACGCAAAACCCTAGGGTGGGCCACACCAGCCGAAACACTCGCCGCCATCCTTGCGCCCACCGCCTGAACCCGCCGAGCGAAAGTGCACAGACGCGGGAACCGTGGGACTGGGGCACACTGAGCGGACGATGTCTGCGCTCTCCGAACTGCTGCCGCCTCCGGGCTCCGA
Organism: uncultured Solibacteraceae bacterium; assembly: GCA_964449665.1. GTDB lineage: Bacteria > Acidobacteriota > Terriglobia > Bryobacterales > Bryobacteraceae > JAFLBB01. The sequence continues at coordinate 7,400 of CAYUZM010000242.1, read as the reverse complement.
CCCGTCGGCGGTGCTCGACGCGTTCGCCACCTGGGCGGAGGCCGGTGGGCGGCCGCTGTACTCGCACCAGGAGGAAGCGGCGCTGGCCCTTGCCGCGGGCGAGCACGTGGTGCTGGCCACCCCGACCGGATCGGGCAAGAGCCTGGTGGCCGTGGCGGGCGTGCTGCTCGCGCTCAACGAGGGCAAGCGGGCCGTCTGGACCGCGCCCATCAAGGCGCTGGTTGCGGAGAAGTTCTTCGACCTGGTGGATCTGCTCGGCGCACAACAGGTGGGCCTCGCCACCGGCGACGCGGCCATCAACGTGGATGCTCCGGTGCTCGTGTGCACCGCCGAGATCCTCGCCAACCACGCGCTGGCGATCGGCCCCGACAGCGACTTCGGGTTCGCGTGCCTCGACGAGTTCCACTACTACGGCGAGGCCGACCGCGGCTGGGCGTGGCAGGTGCCGCTGCTGGAACTGACCAACTGCCAGATGCTGCTCGCGTCGGCGACGCTGGGCGACATGAGCACCATCGTCGACGACCTGCACGAGCGGTCCGGGCGCGCCGTCACCGAGGTGACATCGGTCGACCGGCCCACCCCGCTCTACCACCAGTACCGGATGACCTCCGTGGCCGACAGCGTGCTCGACGCCACCAACGACGGGCTCACGCCCGTCTACGTCGTGCACGGCACGCAGGCGAACGCCATCGAGCGCGCGCAGGCGCTCGTCAGCCTGAAGGTCACCACACGCGAGCAGCGTGAGGCCATCGCTGCCGCGCTCGCCGGAGTGAAGATGGGTCGCGGCTTCGGCGAGACGCTCGACCGCCTCATCCGCAACGGAGTGGGCGTGCACCACGCGGGCATGCTGCCGCGCTATCGCCGCCTCGTCGAACGTCTCGCCGGCGAGGGTCTGCTGCCGGTCATCTGCGGCACCGACACGCTCGGCGTCGGCGTCAACATCCCCATCCGCACGGTGCTGATGACCGCGCTCACCAAGTTCGACGGCAAGCGCGTGCGGCAGTTCACCGTGCGCGAGTTCCACCAGCTCGCGGGCCGCGCCGGTCGGCCCGGCTTCGACCCCGACGGTCACGTGTGGGTGCAGGCGCCCGACCACGTCATCGAGACCGCCCGTGCGCTCAGTCGCGCCGGCGACGATCCCAAGGCGCGCAAGAAGGCGACGAAGGCGAAGGCGCCGGAAGGCTTCGTGCACTATGACGAGGCCACGATGAACCGCATCATCGCGGCGCGTCCGGAGCCGCTCGTGTCGCGCTTCCGGGTGACCGCCGATCTGGTGGCCAGCGTGCTCTCCCGACCGGATGGTCCGAGCGCGTTGAAGCACCTGCTCGCCACCAACCACGACGCGCCCGCCCGGCGCCGGTTGCACAAGAAGCGCGCCATCGCCGTGTACCGCAGCCTCGAGGCGGCGGGCGTCGCCGAGCGCCAGCGCGATGCGAACGGTCGCTGCGCCGGTGTGCGCGTCGGCTCGCTCGTGGAGGGTCAGGACGAGCGCTCGGCCCTGCGCTTCTCCGCGCCGCTGATGCCGTTCGCCATCGAGGTCGTCGCCACGCTCGATCCGGCGGAGCCCACCTACGTGCTCGACGTGGTGAGCGTCATCGAATCGGTGCTCGACGACCCCCGCCAGATCCTCTACGCGCAGGAGAACGCGGCCAGAGGCGCCGAGGTGGCGCGCCTGAAGGCCGAGTACGTGCCGTACGAGGAGCGCATGGAGCGACTCGAAGGCATCACCTACCCGAAGCCGCTCGCCGAGTTGCTCGACACCTGCATCGAGACCTATCGGCAGCATCACCCGTGGATCGCCGAGGGGCCGTCGCCGAAGTCGATCCTGCGCGAGATGTTGGAAGGCGGTGACACGTTCTCCACGTTCGTGCGTCGTTACCGACTCGAACGCAGCGAGGGGCTGGTGCTGCGCTACCTCACCGACGCGTGGCGCACGCTCGATCGATCGCTCACCGACAACGCGTACACCGACGCGTTGGAAGACGTGATCGAGTGGCTCGGGGCGATCATCCGCGCCACCGACGCGACGCTGCTCGACGAGTGGGCCGTGCTCGCGGGGAAACCGGTGCACGACCACCTCGCGCCGGAGTCGCCCGTCGCCGCGCGCGTGTGGCCGCCACCGGCATGGCGCACCGCACTGCGCACCGCCGCGTTCGGCTGGGTCGACCTGCTCGCCTCGCGCTCCTACGCGACACTGGCCGAGCGCAGCGGCTGGTCGGCGGCCCAGCTCGCGGAAGCAATGGCGCCGTACTGGGCCGAGTACCCGGCCATCGTCACCGACGGCGATGCGCGTGCGGCGGCACAGTTCTCACTCACCGAGGAACCCGGTCGCTGGGTGATCACGCAACACCTCGTCGACCCGGAGGGCGACGGCGAGTGGCGCTTCGTGGCCGTCGTGAACCTGGAGGTGGCCGAGATCGAAGGCGCGCCGACCCTGCAGATGGAGCACCTGGGCACCTTCTGACGTGTGGTGAGAACAATCTGGCGCCCGGCGGAACTTCGCCGCCGGACGGTGCATCTCTCGGGTATCACCACCGACCAGGAGACAACACCATGAGCCAGATCATCGCCCACCACACGAACTTCGACATCCACACCGCACCCCGCACCACCCCCACCGAAGTCACCGCCGCCCGCGTCATCGCCATCGTCCAGGGTGCGCTCGTGCTCGCCGCCGGTGTCCTGATGGTGCTCGACGGCCCCTACGCGGATACGAAGGAGCAACTGGGCGGATTTCACGTGATCGACGTGCCGGATCTCGACGCGGCGCTGCAGTGGGCGGCGCGGTGTCCGACGGCGCTGCATGGCATCGTGGAGGTGCGTCCGCTGATGGACAAGTCGCTCTTCCAGATTCGCGAGGAGATTGCCACATGCGGAAGCTAGCCGTGTTCAATCATGTGACGCTCGACGGGTATTTCACCGATGCGGACGGCGATATGAGTTGGGCCCATGCCGGAAGCGACGACCCCGAGTTCCAGAAGTTTTCAAGCGAGAACGCGAGCGGTGACGGCGAGCTTCTGTTCGGGCGCATCACCTACGAGATCATGGCCGGCTTCTGGCCCACGCCGGCGGCGATGCAAACCATGCCCGCGATTGCCGAGGGCATGAACCGCATGCGGAAGACAGTGTTTTCGCGCACCCTGGAAGGGGTATCGTGGAACAACACGCGGCTCATGAAGGGCGGCCTCGTGGAGGAGGTGCGCAAGATGAAGGAGGAGGCGGGTCCGGCGATCGTCATTCTGGGCAGCGGCAGCATTGTGGCGCAATTGGCCGGGTCGCGGTTGATCGATGACTACCAGATGGTGGTGAACCCGGTTGCGCTCGGCAAGGGGCGCACGATGTTCGACGGCATGAAAGAGCGGCTGCCGCTGAAGTTGGCGCGGTCTCGCACGTTCGGTAACGGAAAGGTATTTGTGGCCTATGAAGCGGCGTGAGGTTCCGGCTGTGTTGTTGGCGGAGATGGCGGCGGCGCGCGCGTTGTTCGCCAGCGGCGCGCCGATTGACGGCACGTTGCGCGCGGGCGTGGAGCGGCACAAGATTCCCGCCGCGGCGGCGATGGTGGCGGGCGCGGACAAGGTGATCTACAGCGGGGCCTTTGGGAAGCGCGACTCGGCGACGGCGAATCCGCTGGGTATCGATGCGATCTTCAATATCGCTTCCATGACCAAGGCGATCACCTGCGCGGCGGCGATGCAGATGGTGGAGCAGGGAAAGCTGTCGCTGGACGAGCCCGCATCGAAGCACGTGCCGGCGCTGGGCAAAGTAGTAGTTCTGCGTGGCTATGATGCCGCCGGAAAGCCGGTGCTGAAGCCCGCCGTGAAGACCGTCACGCTGCGCCACCTGATGACGCACACGGCCGGCTTCTGCTATCCGATCTGGGACCGGCAGGCGTTCGACTATCAGGAAAAGACGCGCGGAACCCCGCTTGCCGTGAGCGGCTTGTCCACGGTGTTGATGTTTGAGCCGGGCACTCGCTGGCAGTATGGAACGGGCATCGATTGGACGGGGCAACTCGTCGAGGCCGTGAGCGGCATGAATCTAGAAGATTACTTCCAGAAGCACCTGCTCGGGCCGCTCGGGATGGCCGACACGAGCTACATCGTAAAGCCGGAAAAGTTTGACCGCGTGGTGGCGAATCACACGCGCGAGGCGGGCGGCGTGCTCAAAGAGCAGGAGCGCAAACTGCCCGCGCCACCCAGGCGCTACGCCGGGGGCGGCGGACTGTGGTCGACCGTGGGCGACTACACGCGCTTCATGCAGATGATCCTGAACAACGGCGTGGGGCCGGGCGGGCAGCGCGTTCTTTCGGAGAGGTCGGTGAAGCTGATGTCGGCGAATCAAACCGGCAAGCTGCAGGCGGGCAAGATGCCCACGGCCATGCCCAATGTGTCGAACGACGTCGATCTGCATCCGGGCGAGCGCGACAGTTACACGTTCGGGTTCCTGTACAACGGGCGGCCGCACGTGGGCGGACGTTCGGCCGGAAGCCTTGCGTGGGGGGGCTTCTACAACACCTACTATTGGATCGATCCGAAGCGGCAGCTCTGCGCGACGATTATGATGCAACTGCTGCCGTTCGTGGATAAGGAAGCGGTTGCGCTGCTCGGGGAGTTTGAGCGCGCCATCTATGCCGCTTGAAGCGGTAGCGCGGCGCAGTTACAGCAAACTCGTGGCCTACCTCGCGGCGCGCACGCGTGACGTGGCGGCGGCCGAGGACGCGCTGTCGGAGGCGTTTTCTGAAGCACTCGCGCATTGGCCCGTGACGGGGGCGCCCGCGAATCCCGAAGCGTGGCTGCTCACGGTGGCACGGCGCAAGGCGATCGACGTCCAGCGGGCACATGCGCGGCACGAGCGGGCCATGCGAGAGGTGATGGAGGCGGCGGCGGTCGAACCAGAGATTCCCGATCAGCGGTTGTGGCTGCTGTTTGCGTGCGCGCATCCGGCCATTGACGAGAGCATTCGTGCGCCGTTAATGCTGCAGGTGGTGCTGGGGATGAATGCGGAAAGGGTGGCGTCGGCATTGCTGCTGTCGCCGGCGGCGATGGGGAAGAGGCTGGTGCGGGCGAAGGAGAAGATCCGGCAAGCGGGCATCCCGTTCCGTGTGCCTGAACGAGAGGAGTTGGCGGGGCGGCTCGACAGTGTGCTGCAGGCCATCTACGCGGCCTATTCCGAAGGCTGGACCGATCCGGCCGGGACCGACGCCGCGCGGCGCGATCTCGCCGAAGAGGCGCTCTTTCTGGCGAGGCTGGTTGGAGAACTCTTGCCGGAGGAGCCGGAAGCGCTGGGGTTGCAGGCGCTGATGCTGCACACCGAGGCCCGGCGGCGGGCGCGGCGCGATGCGCGGGGCGAGTTTGTGCCGCTGGCCGCGCAGGACCGCGCGTTGTGGGATTGGCCAGCGATCGCCGAGGCAGAAGCGCTGCTGCGGCGGGCGGCGGCAATGGGTTCGATGGGGCGCTTCCAATTGGAGGCGGCGCTGCAATCGGCGCACGTGGCGCGCTGCCTCTCGGGGCGCGCGAACTGGGACGAGGTGGTGCAGCTCTACGATGCGTTGATCGCGATGACCGGTTCCCCGGTGGCAGCGATCAACCGCGCGCTGGCCGTGGCGGAGGCGCGGGGCGCTTCGGCGGGCCTGGCGGCGCTGGACGCGCTGGCGGGCGACGCGCGGCTTGGGGAGTATCAGCCCTATTGGGCGGCGCGGGCGGAATTGCTCACGCGGGCGGGCGACCGGGTCGAGGCCGGGCGGGCATACGAGCGGGCGATTGGTTTGGAGCGCGATGCGGCCGTGCGGCGGTTCCTGCAGCGGCGTTCGGCTGGCACGGCTACCTGAAATTCTCCATCAACAACAGGTCGTGGGAGGATCCGTCGATCTGCGCATACAGGATTGTCTTCCTGTCCGGACTGACGGAAAAGCCCCACATGACCGGCTTATCCAATAGCGCGAGTGAGCCTGAATTGCCCGTGGCAAAGCGGTGAAACCGAATCGAACTTCGTCCGTCCGCATCGGCCTTAGGGATGTAGTAAATTCCGTCCTCCATCGCCTGGAAACTAATGGGAGTGACCAGAGATTCGAGTACCTTTTCCTCAATTCCTCCATTGACGGGAACCCGCCATAAGCTGTTGTTCGCCTCATCCAGGCTGTAGTAAACATGTTTTCCGTCGGGTGATTGCCGAGGAGTTCGGCCGCCGTTCCTTGTCACTTGCATGGGCGGCCCACCGTTCAACGGCACCTTCCAAATTTCTGTTCTGCCCGTTTTCTTTGACGCAAAGAACCAGAATTTTCCGTCTCTGGATTGAGACACCGAGGTGGGGTCGTGGCCAGGGTAAGAAAGCTCTCTCGGAGTTCCTCCGCCCCGGCCAATACTGTAGATCCTCGACCCGTTTCCCGTAAGCACGAGAATGGCGAGGGCGGACCCGTCCGCAGTCCACGAGCAATTCAGTACCTCACCACCGGTAAAGTTGGTGAGGCGCTGGGCGCGTGAGCCATCCGCGTCACTGACCCAAAGCGCCTGGGTACCATGACGATTGCTGAGGAAGGCGACTTGGCGGCCATCAGGCGAAAAGCTCGGAACATGGTCTAGATAAGTAGAGGACGCGCTCCAGGTTTCCAAATGGGGCCTAGCGGGCGTGGCAAGATTCAAGGCCCAGATGTTTATCTCCGTCTTGCCGCGCCGGAAACTCATCCGGTCCCCACGACGAGACATCGCAGGAAAGCCCGTGGACTCGCCCGCGCGAGCGATAACAACGGGCGATCCTCCATCCAGACGCAGCCGGGAAATCGATGGCAAATGGAACCAGCCGGATTGAAACACAATTTCCCGGCCGTCGGCAGTCCAGGCGGGACTGCGGTAGGTTTGCGAATTCGGTAATAACAGCACAGGCGCACCTGACGGAGCGGCGTCGCCAATAAGCCGCAATAGATACATCTCGTTGAGTTGGTCGGAAAACCGCCGTATGAAAGCCACCGATTGCCCGTCGGGCGAAACTGCGGGATCCGTATCACCAAAGCTGGCATCCGGCGGGGAGGTTAGACGCCGCTTTTCACGCGAATCGACGGAGAGCGAGTAGAGGGAGTAAACATCCTTGCCTGGCTCGGCGCGATCCGTAATGACCATCCACTTCCCTGAGGGCCCCCAAGAGGCGACCTGCCCATACGGATGACTAGGACCCGCGAAGAATTCCGTGAGCTTTGTTTCCGCCCCACCAATTGCCGGCGTCAGAAAAAGTTCGCTCGGCCGGCCCGGGTGTTGGCGCGAGAAGGCGATGTACCGTCCGTCAGGGGACCATGCCGGGTTTCCGTCGAAGGCGGGGTCGTGCGGGAGGCGAAGCAGGTGTTCGGAACCGATCTGCTTAACATATATATCGAAGTTGGCGTCGGTGGGGCCGCCCCACGTGAAGGCCAC
>CAYUZM010000241.1:0-7631 GCA_964449665.1 uncultured Solibacteraceae bacterium | reverse complement strand
TCCGCGAAAATTCCGCGCAACGCTTGGCCATCATCGTGCCAGACCTCGCCCCCGTGCGCGAGCAATGGGAAGCCGTCCTTTCTCGCGTCTTTCCGTCCCGCATCTTCCAGTCCCAAGACACTCCGCAAGCCCGCGAAGCCCCCGCCGCACCCGCGCCCTACCACTTCTCGCTCGGCCGCCCGCTTGCCGCGCACGGCATCGTCCAATCCGCGCTCCGCCTTGCCGAACTCACCGAACCCCGCGTGTCGCTCGAAACCGCCCAGGCGCTGCTCCTATCGCCGCATCTCGCCGCCGCCCGCGAGGAGCGGGTCGCGCGCGCCTGGCATTCGCTGCAACTTCGCAAGCTCGGCTCCGCGTCCATCCCGCTCGCGCAACTCGCCGCAGTCACCACGCCGGCGCTCACGGGGCTGATCGTCGAATGGGAAGCCACTCGCCGCGAATTGCCTCAGCACCAGCCGCCCAGCCGCTGGGCGCGCCAGTTCTCGATCCTCTTCCGCCACTTCGGTTGGCCCGGCATCGAGCCCGATAGCGCCGAATACCAGATGCTCGAATCGCTCCGCGACGCGCTGTCCGAACTGGCGTCGCTCGACGCAATCGCCGGACCCATCACCGCGCGCCAGGCCGCCGGACACCTCTCCTCCATCGCACACGCCACCGTATTTCAAGTGGAAGACCTCGGCGAACCACTGCAACTCTTGGGAGCGCACGAAGCTCTCGGCGAACGCTTCGACGCCGCTTGGCTTGCGGGCTTTCATGACCGCGCCTGGCCGCCGCGAATTCAGCCCCTCGCTCTTGTGCCCGTCTCGCTGCAGCGCGCGGCTCAACTCCCTCGAGCCGTGCCCGAACTTTGGTTGCAACGCTCCCGCGTAGCAACAGAGCTGCTCCTCGCGGCCGCGCCCGATCTCCACATCAGCTACGCCCGTGCCGATGGCGAAGAACCGCTTCTGCCCACCCCGCTGATCACAGGCGTGTTTGAGCAGGCGATTGTCTCCCCACCGCCCGCGCACGGCGAGGCGCCGGTCGAGCACATCGACGATTCGCAAGGGCCCGCCTATGAAGCCGAAGCGGCCCATGGCGGCGCAACCTTGCTCCGCGATCAAGCCCAGTGCCCCTTCCGCTCCTTCGCCACTCACCGCCTGGAAGCGCGTGAATTTCCGGAAGCCGAACTCGGCCTCTCCGCACAAGAGCGCGGCATCATCCTCCACGCGGCCATCGCCAACTGCTGGACGCAACTCAGGGATCTCGCCACGCTCAAAGTGTCCTCCTCAGAATCGCTCACTGCCATCATCCGCGCGTCGGTTCGCCGTGCCATCCAGGACTGCAGTGAAGCCCTCGCCGAACCGTTCGACAAGCGCGTGCGCGAAGTCGAGCAGAACCGTCTCGAGCGCCTCCTCGCCTTGTGGATGAACGTCGAACGCGAACGCGAAGCGCACTTCACCGTCATTGGCAGCGAGACGAAGCGCAGCGTGGAAGTCGGCAGCGTCAATCTCACGACTCGCTACGACCGCGAGGACCAACTCGACGACGGCCGCCTCGTCTTGATCGACTACAAGAGCAACGCTCCTTCGCCCACTGCTTGGGATGTCGACCGCCCCGACGAACCGCAAATTCCCCTCTACGCTATCTCCACCGAAAAACCCATCGCCGCACTCGCCTTGGCTCAACTCAAGCGATCCGAAGCGCGATTCAAGGGAGTGGCGGACGACGCCGGCGTGCTGCCCAAAATCAAAGCCAACGCAATCCCCATCGCCCAGCGCGTCAACGATTGGCGCCAGGTGCTCGCAGCGCTTGCCATACAGTACCGCGAAGGCTTCGCCGCCGTCGATCCCAAAACCGCGAACGTCTGTGAACGTTGCCATCTGCCCGCGCTCTGCCGCGTGAACGAAGCCCCGCTCCACGCCGAAGAGGACGACGATGACAGCGCCTAGCCCCGCACCGCCGCCCGACCACATCCAACGCCGCCGCGCCCTCGATCCGCGCTCGTCGTTCCTGGTGCAGGCCCCCGCGGGCTCGGGCAAAACAGAACTGCTTATCCAGCGCTACCTCGTACTGCTCGCCCAAGTCGACACGCCGGAATCCGTCTTCGCCATCACCTTCACCCGCAAAGCCGCCGGTGAAATGCGAGCGCGCGTCCTCGAAGCGCTGCGCTCGGCCCAGGAGAACGCTCCGCTCGAAGCCCACAAACTCGAAACCTGGAAACTCGCACGCGCTGTTTGGGAGCGCGACCAGGCCCTGCATTGGGAACTGGTCGCAAGCCCCCAGCGCATGCGTATTCAGACCATCGATTCGCTCTGCTCATGGCTCGCCGGACGCCTTCCCGTGTTGGGCGGTCTCGGCGGCAACGTCGAACCCAGCGACAATCCCGACGAAGCCTACCAGGCCGCCGCCGCCGCAACCATCCGTATGCTGGACTCCGACGGCCCGCTAGCCGCCGATATCCGCGAACTACTGCTGCACCTGGAAAACGACGCCGCACGCCTTGCCGCCCTCATCTCGTCCATGCTGCAGCGCCGGGACCAATGGCTGCCGCGCATCGGATTGAGCGGCGATGTGGAAGATCTGCGCCCGCTGCTCGAAACCTCGTTGAGAACCGCCGTCGAATACGAACTTTCGCTCGCTGCCTCGCGTATGCCCGCCGTTGCGCCCGCGCCGCAAACCCTCGCCCAATGGAAGGAACTCGCCACAAGCCTGCTTACGAAATCCAGGCCATACGACGTGCGCAAGAAGTTGCCCCCGCCATGGACGGGCATCACTCTTCCACGCGCATTCGAAGTAGCTCTCAAGCGCGTCATCGGCATTCCCGAGCCCCGTTACGAAGACCACGCCTGGCGCGTGCTCGCCGCCGCCCTTCGCGTCCTGCGCCACGCCGTCGGCGAACTGAAACTGCAGTTTCAATCGCGCCGCGAAGTCGACTTCATTGAGCAATCCCTCGCCGCCCTTCGCGCACTGGGCGATGAAACCCAGCCAACCGACCTCGCCCTCGCACTCGGCGAGCGCATCGAACACCTGCTCATCGACGAGATGCAAGACACCTCCGTTACGCACCTCACCCTCATCCGCCGTCTCACCGCCGGCTGGACAGGCGTGCGTGAAGATCCGCCCCGCACCCTCTTCCTCGTCGGTGACCCGATGCAGTCCATTTACCTCTTCCGCGAGGCCGAAGTCGGGAACTTCCTCGACCTGCGCGCCAACGGTCTCGGCGAACTCGCCTTGGAACCGCTCACGCTCGAAGCCAATTTCCGCTCCACCGCCGGCATCGTGGAGTGGGTCAACGATACGTTCCCCGGCATCCTCCCGCCCGCCGAAGACGCCGCCACGGGAGCCATTCCCTACACGCCTTCGCGACCAACGCGCCCCGCCGAAGACGCGCCCGCCGTGCAGGTCCATCCCTTGGTGAAAGGCGACGATAGAGGCGAAGCGGAACGCGTGGCCGATCTCACCACCGCCGCCCAACATAAGGGAACGGTCGCCATCCTCGCCCGCCGCCGTGCCGACCTCATCCACATCACCGAAGAGTTGAAACGACGTAACATTCGCTTCCGCGCCGTCGATATCGACCCCCTGAGCGCCCGCCCCGCCGTTCTCGACCTCCTCTCCCTCACCCGCGCCCTCCTGCATCCGATGGACCGCGTAAGTTGGCTTGCCGTGTTGCGCGCCCCATGGTGCGGCCTCGCACTCGGCGACCTCACCACACTCACTGAAGGCGCGCCCCAGGAATCCATTCACGCACTGCTCTCGACGCGCGCGCAACTCCTCAGCCCTGAAGGCCAGCGGCGTTGGAACCGCATCGCCCCCATCTTCGACGCCGCCCTTGCCCGCGCCCGCCGCATCCGCCTACGCCCACTCGTCGAAGACGCATGGCACGCTCTGGGCGGGCCTCAATCGATCGAATCGGCCCGCGAAATCGCCGACGCCGAATCCTATCTCGGCCTGCTTGACTCGCTCGACGATGGCGGCGAAGCTTCCTTCGCCACGCTTGAGGCCGAAGTGGCACGCCTCTTCGCCGCCCCCGATCCACTCGCCAACGACCGCATCCAGGTCATGACCATTCATAAGTCGAAGGGTCTCGAGTTCGACACCGTCATTGTGCCGGGCCTCGGTAAATCGAAGCGGCCGCCGGAGCAGGAACTGATTCGCATGGTTCGCCTTCCGCTCCACGGCGTCGAGCACGTCTTGATGGCCGCCGTCGCGCCTACGGGCCAGCAGGAAGAAGCCGGCGCCTATCTCGGCGGCTACCACTTCGAACGCGAGCGCAACGAGTCGCGCCGTCTGCTTTACGTCGCCGCTACCCGCGCGCGGCGGCACCTGCACCTTCTCGGCGCCATCGAATACAACGAGCGCAAAGGCGAGTGGAAGCAGCCTCGCTCGGGGTCGCTCCTCCACGCGCTTTGGGACGCCGTGCAGAGCGCGTTCGCCAACCTCCAACCGCCGCAGGCCGGCGCCGGTGCCGCCGCGCCCAGTTATCCCAAACTGCGGCGCATAGCGTCCGGTTGGCAGACACCGGCGCCCGAGCCTCCCATCCGCTGGCGTGAAGACGATGGCGCCGCGGCGTCAATCGAGCGCCACACCTACGAATGGGTTGGCGATACGCTGCGCCACGTCGGCGTCGCCGTCCACGCCTGGCTCTTTCAAATCGCCCGTGAAGGAGTCGAACACTGGAACGGTGAGCGGATCATGGAACGCGCCCCGGCGATCCGCGCGCAACTGGCCACGCTCGGAGTGCCGCCGGATGAACTCGATGCCGCGCACAACCGCGTCCAACGCGCCCTCGAACAAACTCTCTTGAGCGAACGCGGCCGCTGGCTCCTCACCCGCCACCACGACGACCAGCGCGAGTACGCCATCACCGCCGCCTCAGGCGCGATCCCGGTAAACTTCCGCGTCGATTGCATGTTTATCGACGACGCCGGCGTCCGTTGGGTGATTGACTTCAAAACCAGCAGCCACGAAGGTGGCGGCCTCGAAGCATTCCTCGACGAAGAACAACGCCGTTATCGCGGCCAGTTGGAACGCTACGCGCGCGCCGTGTTCCCGGGCGAACCCGTGAGCCTCGGTCTCTATTTCCCGTTGCTCAATGAGTGGCGCGAATGGTCCGCGCCCGGGATCAAAACAGCAACTTAAGCCCAAGCTGCAAGTGCCGCGGCGATTGTGCCGAACTGACGCGCCCGAACGTCGGCGAACCCACGAACAAATTCGGCAAATCGAAGTTCGTGTGGTTCAGCAGATTGAACGCCTCCAGCCGGAACTGCAACCGCATTGCTTCGCTCAACGTGAAGTGCTTCAGCAACGAAACGTTGATGTTCTGCTGCCCGGGGCCATTCAGAATGTTGCGGCCCGCGTTGCCGAACGTGCCCTTCGTGGGAATCGCGAAGGCCGTTGTATCGAACCACCGCTCCGGTGTCGGGTTGTCGATAGCCGGGTTGCGCAGCACATTCGGCCGGTCGTTCGCGCCGAAGCCAAGCGACGAGCGCCCTGTGCCCGAGTTGTCCAACTCGCCCAGCAGCGCCACCGTAAACGGCCGCCCGGTCTGGAAACTCAAGATGCCGCTGGTCTGCCATCCGCCATACCAGCGGGCGCGCGCAAACGGCAGCTCCCACGTATAGCCCGCTGTGAAGCGATGCGCCACGTCGAAGCTCGATCGCGCACGCTCTTGCCCCACAAACCGGCTATCCTGCGGAAAGTTCGCGTCGCCCGCGCTCGGGAAGAAACTCGACGCATCGTCAATCGACTTCGCCCACGTGTAGCTCGCCAGAGCCGACATGCCACCCGAAAGCCTCTGCTGGAACCGCGTCTGCAAGCTGTGATAATTCGAATTCGCGCGCGATTCCAATTGATTGATGTCGCTGAACCGGAAGTTCGGGCGGAACGGAATATCCGTCGGGCTCGGGTCCGGTTGATTGATGTCGCGCGCCGAGAGCAGCTTCGTGCCCTTCGATCCCGCGTACGCCACTTCCACCACGCGGTTTGACCCAAGCTGGTGCTGAATGCCGAAATTCCAATGCTGCAAGTAACCCGTCCGCAAATCGCGCTGGAACGACAGCGACGACGCCGGCGAAGGGAACGGATAGTTCGCCGGATACGGTTCGTGCAACAGCAGCGGGAACTGCGCCGACGTCACGTAGAGCCGGAAGTCATAGTACGGCGCGTTGAAATAAAGCCCTTCGCCCGGTGCGAGCGGATTCTGGTCGTAGTAGAAGCCATATCCGGCGCGCACCACCGTCGTGCCGCGCGAACCCAGCGTGTAAGCAAGCCCGATGCGCGGCGCGAAGTTGTTGCGGTCGCTCGTGTAGCCCGCGCGCGGCATATTGCCCGTGCCCACCGCGACGAGCGATTGCGTCGCCACGTCATACAGGTTCGCCCGGTTGAACCGGTCGCGTGGAGGCGTGTTGAACTCGTAGCGAAGCCCCAGGGTCAACGTCAGCTTGGGCGTGGCGCGCCACGTATCGTTCACGAACGCGTTATAGCTCGAACCGCGCAGGTACTGCGGATTGTCCACGCGCGCGATGCCGGTTACCGCCGGCAGCCCCTGCAGCAATTCGGAAAGCGCGTTGCCCGTGTAACCCACGAAGTTGATCAATCCGCGCGCCTGAATGTCACGAAAAGCGTTCTGCTGGAAACGGCGGAAGTCAAAGCCGAACTTCAACTGGTGCCGTCCGCGAATCCACGACGCCTGATCGAGTACTTGAAACGTGTTGATGTGCGTCTGTTGCGGGTTGTTATACTCGTCGCCCAATGGCGAATAGCCGGGCACGCTGAAGTAGGTCAAGCCATTCGCGCGCGCCCCGGCGTAAACCGGTAGTCCCAGCGACGCCGAGACGTTCGTGTTCCGGTTCTCCTGCAGCACTGAGCTCGCGTTGCGATTGAACCCCGCGCGAAACTCGTTCAACAACGTCGGCGTGAACGCGTGCGTGTGGCTTGCCATCACGTTCTGCGAACGCCGTGGCACGTCGTCGCCATATCCCGGAACCGCCGCGAAGCTCGGCCCCGTGAACGGCTCGTAGAGCGTGCGGTCGCCCATGCTGTAGCGGAACGCCAGGTCCGATCGCGCGCCAAGCTTGTGATCGACCCTTACATCGAACTGATCGTTGCGCTCCCGCGCCGTCGGCGAGCTCACATAATTCTGCCCCGGCACATTCCGGTTAGGCAGCGGATACAAGCTTGCAACCGCCGCTCCAATCGGATGCAGCCGCTCGCGCGGAATGCGGCTGTTCGGGAACGGCTGAAACGTAAATGGGTCAAGCAGGAACGGAAGCCCGCTCTGCGAAAAATCGCCTGCACGCTCGAGCGCCGTCGGAACATTGGTCACGCGCGTGATGCCCTCGCGCGTCCGCCGGCTCTCGAAATCGGCAAAGAAGAACGTGCGATTCTTCGCGATCGGTCCGCCAATCGCTGCTCCGAACTGGTTGCGCTGATATTTCGGCTTAGGCTCGTTCGCGGGCGCAAAGTAGTTCTTCGAATCGAGCGCGGCGTTACGGAAAAACTCATACAACGCGCCATGCAGCCCGTTGCTGCCGCTTTTTAACACCACGTTCACCTGACCCGCCCCATTGCGTCCGAAGCTCGCATCGTACTTCCACGTGACCACCTCAAACTCGCCACTCGCGTCCCCCCCCGGCCCCACACCACGGACC
>CAYUZM010000240.1:0-7652 GCA_964449665.1 uncultured Solibacteraceae bacterium | reverse complement strand
AGCGCCGATTAGGTCCTAAATTATGGCTTGACTGGGGCAGCGCCCACATAGATGAACGTCGTCACCAGCAGCGTTCCGCGCGGCGTCTCCACCACGCCCGAATCGCGGTCGTCAATCGCCGTGTCCATCAACACCTGCGGCCAGCTCCACGTCTTCCCGTCGTCGTTGGAGCGGATCATCTCCACGCGCCCGAACGGGCACACATGGGCTTCCCGCCCACCGGAGTAAGTCACGACTAACTCACCGCTCTTGCGCCGCGCAATCGTCGGCCAGGCGTGATAGTAACGCGGCTGCTGCGTGATGACCGTAATCGCGTCCCGGTCCGTCTTCGGCCCCGCAACCGCACGGCCCGCCGCCATCGCTCCGGCCGCCGCCATCCATCCTCTTCGTGTCAACGTCATGTACGTGTCACCGTCATGATTCCCTTTTCCATTCCCTTTTCATGCCATTCCCTTTTCATGCCATTCCCTTCTCACGGTGGCGGCGCGCCGCGGAACCTCGGCCCCGTGTAAAGAGCATCATCCCAAAACGCCGTGCGTCCCTTCGCGCGCGGGTCGCCCGTCGCCAGCATCCAGGCATCTACCCGTGCCGCCAGCCGCGCCTTCACCGCTGCAAATCGGGCCTCGCCCGCGACATTGCGCACCTGTCCCGGATCGCTCTTCAATTCATACAACTCCTCGGCCGCGCGCTTCCCCATGCACAGGCTGAAATACGGTTCCGGCTTCGACTGCATCAACAACCGCTTCGTCGGTGAATCGTCGATATCGCCGTATGGCCCCACGGACCACACAAACTCCGGATCGCCCGCCGGCCACCGGTCCGGCTCCAAATTGCGCAAGTAGAGAAACTCCTTCGTCCGCACCCCTCGCACCGGATAGCTCAAGTTCCCTGCCCGCACATTCGCGTGCCGTTCCCGCTCCAGAAACACGGCGTCGCGCCGGGGCGGCCGGAACAGACTCTTGCCCGTCACCCCGGCCGGCACACGCACGCCCGCCGCTTCCAGAAATGTCGGACACAGATCGCTCACCGTCACAAACCCATCGTGCTTCGTCCCGGCCTTAAACGCCCTCGGATAGCGCGCCACCATCGGAATCCGCACACCCAGGTCGTAACAGTTCGCCAGCCCGCGCGGCATTTGCCACCCGTTATCGCTCGTCATCACCACCACGGTGTTGTCCAATTCGCCCAGCCGGCGCACCTGCTCGACATGCTCTCCGGCTTCGAGATCGAACTGCTGCACCTCGGCATAGTAGTCGCCAATATCGCCCCGCACCGTCGCATGGTCCGGCAGATGCGGGGGCACCTTCACCTTCGCCGCGTCCATCGCCGCCCGCCCCGCCGCGCCCCGGTTCCACGGCACGTGCGGATCGTGCGAACCAAACCAAAAGCAGAACGGTTTCCCTTGCGGCCTCGCCGCAAGAAACGCGGCAAAGTCCGCATACGCGCGCCCTGCCGGATTATCGGAGTAACCGCCGTCGGCCGGCGTCCCCGGACCCCAACCCTTCACGGAGTGTCCCGTAAAGTAGCCGGCCCTCTCGAGCAACGCCACGTAGGCAGGCACACCAGCCTGAAGGGTTCCATACAAGCTCGCCGCCGCCCCCAACCGGTGCGTCTCCTGTCCGGTCAACAACGACGAACGGGACGGCGAACACGATGGATTCGGTGCGAAGGCGTGTGTGAATAGAGTCCCCTCGACCGCCAGACGGTCGAACACCGGCGTCTTCACCACACCGTCGCCGCAAGCGCCCGCGTGTGGCCACGCCCAGTTGTCGCCCAGCAGCAGCAGGATGTTCGGCTTCGGTTGCCCCGCGCCCCGCTGTACTCCCATCGACGGCACCTGCGCCGCCACCACCGCCAGTAGGGCCCGTCTCCGGATCGATTGGCTCATTCCGGGTGATTCTACCACCGGCCGGTACCCGGCTCTGTAGTACGTACCAGTACTGAATCCAACCTTTCAGCTATTCCCCAAACGTCATCCGAACGATACTCTAAGATCACTCGTTGCGAACGTCACCTCCACCTAAGAAGACGCTCGCGACACACAAGGATTTCCGATTGAGTCTCTGAATCCTCCGTCCCTAGGGCGTATGGTGACCTCCGAAGCCATACGCCCTTACAATTTGTAGGTGTACACCTCGCCCCCGCCCGAGCCTACTCCACCGCGACGCAGCTTTGCCCCATTGCCGGCCGCGCCAGGCCTCATCCCCCGCGCACCTACTGCTTCATGTCCGCCGGATTCACCGCCGTCACGTGTCCCTTCCCCGCCCAGCGCACATACGCAATGATGTCGGCCAGTTCCTCCGGCGTAAATCCCATCGCCTCCACCGGATGCTTCCAACTCGCGTTGTCTTTCAGGTCCAAAATCTCCGCCTTCTTCAACTCACGCTTCCGTGGCGGATTGGCCGACAGGTCGTAATAAGTCGACGTCTCCCCCGCCGCGCCCTTCAGCATGCCGGGAAACGTCCCGGCCAGCGTTTTCACTTCCTGCACATACGCCGTCCGCGACGACATCACCGCCATCAGGATTCCCTTTGGGCTCAACGCCCCGATCGTTTTCAAATCCGGGCCCACGTCTGCGCCTTTTCCCTCTAATTGGTGGCAAGTGCCGCAGGGAAGGCCCTTCGCGCTCTCGAAAAACAGCGTCTTGCCCCGCGCCGCTTGTGGCGTGATGGGCGGCGTCTGGGCCAGCAAAGCCGTGGCAGCGGCCACGAGGATGCACGATTTCAGAACAGGCATGAGACACCTCTCAGGGAGAATTCCCCGCCCTTTCAGGTGCACGCGCCTTTCCAATCACCGACAATAGGGTGGAATGACAGTTGAGATCGACGGCGTACCCGTTCACCTTGCCCATCCCGACGAGCTTTCCGTCCGCTGGGTCGGCCAGGAAGAGGTGATGCGCCAACTACTCGCCTCCTGGCTCGTGGTCGACGAACGCGACCTGCCCATGAACCCGCGCCTCATCGGCAAACCCGGTGTCGGCAAAACCACGCTCGCCTACGCCGCCGCCCGCCGCCTCGGCCGCGACGTCTACATCATGCAGGCCACCGTCGATACCCGCCCAGAAGACCTCCTCATCACCCCGGTCATCGAAGGAGAGAAAAGACTCCGATATGTGGCTTCGGCCCTTGTCTCCGCCATGGTCCGCGGCGGCATCGCCATTCTCGATGAAGGCAACCGCATGTCCGAAAAGAGCTGGGCCTCCCTCGCCCCGCTGCTCGACAACCGCCGCTACGTCGAATCCATCGTCGCCGGCATCAAGATCAAGGCCCACCCCAACTTCCGCATCGTCGCCACCATGAACGACGACGCCTCCACGTTCGATCTCCCCGAATACATCCAGTCGCGCCTGCAGCCACAAATCCTCATCGATTTCCCCGAGCGCGAAGAGGAACTGGAGATCCTCCGCGAAAACCTCCCCTTCGGCGACGAACAGATCCTCGAATACGTCACCGACTTCCTCCAAACCGCTCACTCCAATGAGGAGCGCTACACCGTCCGCGACGGCATCAACATTGCCCGATACGCCACCAAGCTCCGCGCCGTGGAAGAGAGCCGCCTCGCGCTGCGTGAGGCCCTCCACACCGCCGTGCTCGTTACGCTGGGTGGCGAAGCCCTGCGCTACATCCCCCGCCCCGTTGCACCGTAGCCGTGCGACAGACCTCCCGGTCTACTGATCCCCCGCCCCACCCGCGGCCCGATATAATGCCGCCATGCTTTCCCGCCGCCACCTTCTAGCCGCCGCCCTTCCCGCTGTACGCGCCCTCGCCGTACCCTTGGCGCAATTTCCCCTCGGCGTTACCACCGACGAGATCGACGACGACGTGCTCACCGCGATCAAAATGCTCAAGGAGTTCGGCCTCAAATGGGCCGAAATCCGCAACATCTACGGCAAGTACAACACCGCCCAGCCCAAGGAAAAGATCCACGAACTGCGCACGCTCCTCGACGAGAACTCCATCCGCGTGAACGTCCTCGGCACCGGCTTCTTCAAAGTGCCGCTCCCTCCCGACACCCCCGCCGGACGCGCCTCGCTCGACGAGCAATGGACCCTCCTCGACGGCGCCATCGACCGCGCGCAAATCCTCGGCACCAACAAGATCCGCATCTTCGCCTTCACCTATCGCGCCGGCGAACAGCCCCCCGCTTCAGCCTATCCCCGCATCGCCGAACTCCTGCGCGAAGCCTCGCGCCGCACCAAGGCCAAGTCGAAGGGCATCCGCCTCTGCATCGAAAACGTCGGCCAAAGCTACGTCTGGTCTGGCGAACAGGCTGGCCGCCTGCTCAAAGAGGTGATGGAAGACAACATCGGCCTCACCTGGGATCCCAACAACGCCGCCGAAACCGGCGAGCAATCCTTCCCCAACGGCTACCGCCACCTCGACCCCGCCCGCATCCACCACGTCCACCTCCGCGACTTCCGCAAAACCGCCACCGGCAAAATGGAATGGTGCGCCGTCGGCGAAGGCCTCATGGATAACCTCGGCCAACTCCGCGCCCTGCGCAAAGACGGAGTCAACTGCTCTTACACGCTCGAAACGCACTGGAAAAGCCCGCAAGGAAAAGCACACGCCACACGCACTTCGCTGCCCGCGCTCATCAAAGTGATTGAGCAGGTGTAGTCGGATGCCTCTCGCGCCTGGGCCGCGTATACCCCGCGGTTAGCGGCCGGCCAGAGCCGTCACCGTCTCATACTGAAACCGCACAAACCGCTGAAACTCGCTCTCCAAAATCCGCTCCTGGTCGCTGTGCGCCCCAAACCCCTTCGGACCATCCTCCACATCCACCGCCGGCCCAATTCCGTAACAGGCCATCCCCTTCGCCCGCAGATACGCCATATCCGTCGCGCCCGTCTGCATCAAAGGCAGCGTGACCACACCGTCGTAGTGTTTCTTCACCATCGCCTCCAACGTCCGGAAAACCTCGTTGTCCAACGGCGACGGCGCTGCCCCCGGCCGCGTGTCCCGCGCCTCGCGCAATAACTTCACCGCCGGATCGTTGATTACCCCGCGAATCTGCTCGAGAAACGCGTCCATCTTCTCATCCGGCAGCGCGCGAATATCCAGCGTCGCCGTCGCCTCCGAGGGAATCACGTTCACTCGATAACCCGCCTGAAACATGTTCGGCGAAATCGAAGTCCGCAGCATCGAGTTGTGCCCCGGCTCCTTATCGGCGAAATACTCCTGAATCGCCGCCGTCTTCTCTGGATTCACGATGTTGTTATAGCGCTCCGCCTCTTCCGGTGAACTCAGCGTCGCCAGCCTCTCAAAGTAAGTCCGCGTCGTATCGTTCAAACGCATCGGCGGCTGCCAGGCCGCAATCTTCGCCACCGCCCCCGCCAGATGCGCAATCGCGTTCGTCCGCAAAGGCCGCGACCCGTGCCCCGCCGGACCCGTCGCCACCAGCTTCACCGCGTACGGAATCTTCTCCGCCGTCCCGATATTCGCAAACCGCAGCTTGCCCCCCGCGCGCGATACGCCGCCCCCCTCGGCCAGACAATACTCGGCGTCAATCTTGTCGAAATGCTGCTCCACCATGAATTGAATGCCGAACCGCACGCTGCCTTCCTCGCCGGCCTCGGCCAGGAAGATCACATCGCGGTCCAGCGGCGTCTTCAACCGCTTCAGCAGCACCATCGTCATCAGCGAAGCAGTCAGATTGTCTTTATCGTCCACCGTCCCGCGCCCATACACATACCCGCCGTCGCGCACGGCCCCAAACGGCGGAAACGTCCACTTCTTCGCGTCCACGTTCACCACGTCGGTGTGCCCCATGATCAAAAGCGGACGTTTCGCTCCGCTTCCCTTCAGCCGCGCCACAAGGTTCGGCCGCTTCGGATCAATGCTCAGCACCTCGTTCGGAATCCCCTCGGCATCGAGCACCTTCTTCAAATACTCCACCGCCGGAAACTCCACGCCGGGCGGGTCGCTGGTGTCTAGCCGCAGCAGCCCCTGGAAGTGCCGCATCGATTCCTCCTCCACGGCTTTCCAATCCAACGTCTGCGCCTGCGCCGCGCACACAAACACGAATCCCGCGATCAAGACTGGGAGCATTCCCGCATTGTAGCCCAGCCCGCGCGCGCCGCCGCCCGAACTCCCGCGACGCGGAACTCCCGCGCCCCGCAACCACTAATCCTTCAGCCCGCCGGCAAACTCCCGTATCTCTTTCAACACCTCCGCTTCGTGCGAGAAAAACAGGTAGTGAGTCGCACCCGGCACGGGCACGATGCGCGACCCGGGCGCGCCCTTCTCGAACGCCTTCGCGCAGGCCTCCCTACCCGCCGCCCCACGATCGGCCTCAGCGCCTTCCTTTGGTGCCGCATAGAGCGCAAGCGCCCGCGGCTTGATGTGCGTAAATCGCTGCGTCCCAGCCTGAATCGCCGCCATCACCGTCTTTGGACTCGCCTGCTGTGCCTGCGCCGGCGGCAGCGAACACGACATCTCTGGATTGTCGATCGCATACGCGTATGTGGCCTCCAGATACACCAACCCGGCCACCTTCTCCGGATGCCGCGATCCAATCGAACTCATCTCCTCGCCGGCCAACGAATGCCCCGCCAGAACCGGACGCTCCAGCTTCAACGCCTCCACCACCCGCAACACATCGTCCGCCAGCCGTTCGGCCGAATATCCCGACGCGGGCACGCTCGACGCCCCAAACCCGCACCTCGTGATTCCATATACATGGAACTCGCGGCTCAGCTTCGGAGCGAGCTTGTCGAAGATATGCGCCGTGTTCCCCATACCGGCAAGCAGAACCAGCGGCCGTCCCGTGCCGCCCCAATCCAACACCTCCAACCTGACGCCCTCCTCCACCTCGACGAACCGCTCGGAATGCGAAACCGGATCGCGCCACGCCGTCTCCGGGGTCGCGCGACGAAGCTCCAGCGGCACCGCGCCCTCCTGCGTCCACGTGCCTGAAATGGAATTCCCGCCGGCGCTGAGCGTCCCCTCATAGCTCGCCTTCATCGAACCAACTGTCATCTTGAACTCATTGCCCGCAAGCGACACCGCGTTGGCCCGGTTGCCCGCGCCCCAGTCCGGCGGATTCTGGTCTGCTCTCAAAATCCTGGCCTCCAGGCTTCCGTCGAGTTGCTTCGAGACACGTACAATCAACCGCGTTTCGCCCTGGTTGAGAGTCCCTTGCCAGTTGCCCACAATGTCCTGCCCCGCAAGCGCGCCATTCACCAACAGCAACGCAAGCGCCAGCCAAAACGGCCGCTTTTCCATTTGAAGTGCCATCGATCGTCTCCTTGGATGGGTAACGAGCGGACCGGCCCAAATATTCCGCCGCAGCGACACATCACAGCCGAGCGCCGCGCAGCCTCTCAGGCCCTACTCATCCCGGAGCACAACGTTCGGGTCCAGGCGCGAAGCGCGCCAGGCGGGCAGCCAGCTAGCGGCCACCGCCACCGCCGCAAGGGTTACGACGACCAAGGCAATCGTCGTCACATCGGTCGGTCCCACCCCAAACAGCAGTGACGAAATCAGTCGGTTGACCGCGAACGCCCCCGCCAGCCCTGCCGCGACGCCCACTGCAGTTACCTGCAGCCCCTGCTTCAAGAACTGAGTAAGTACGTCGGCGCGAACCGCTCCCAGTGCAAGCCGGATGCCGATTTCGCGCCGCCGCTCCGTCACCATGTAGGAGAGCACGCC
>CAYUZM010000239.1:6431-7669 GCA_964449665.1 uncultured Solibacteraceae bacterium | reverse complement strand
CGAATCCGGTGGAAGTGATCGTGGCGGAGACGGAACAAGGGCGCGGCATATCGGGCGTAATCGACGGCTCTTCGCCGCTCGGAGTCGAGTCGGCAAACGATGCCGAAGCGCGGCGCGGATTCTTGCGCAAGATTGGATACAAACGGTGATTATTCGCAACGAAGCGGAATTAGAAGAGGCGCTCAGCGCGCCGTCGGTGGCCGATGTAGCGGCAGCCAAGGAGTGGGGCGGCGACCTGCTGCTGTTGGGCGTCGGCGGCAAGATGGGCCCCTCGATGGCTCTTCGTGCCGTGAAATCGGCTCGGCTGGCGGGCGTGGCGCACAAGGTGATCGGCGTGTCGCGCTTCACCGATGAACGCTCGCGGGCCTTGCTCGAAGAGGGCGGCGTGAGGACCGTTTCGGCAAACCTGTTGGATGAGGCCGATCTCGCCGCGCTCCCCGATGCGCCGAACGTCATCTACATGGCGGCGCGAAAATTCGGTTCCACCGGCGATGAAGGCTACACGTGGGCCATGAACACCTACTTGCCAGGGCGCGTGGCGGAGCGGTTCAAATCATCGCGCATCGTCGCGTTCTCAAGCGGAAACGTGTATCCGTTCGTGCCGGTGACCTCGGGAGGCGCAACCGAAGACATGCCGCCTGAGCCCGTGGGCGAGTACGCAATTTCGGCGCTGGGCCGCGAGCGCATGTTCACGCATTTCTCGAAGGTGAACGGCACGCCCGTCGCGCTCCTGCGGTTGAACTACGCCGTCGAACTACGCTATGGCGTGTTGTTCGATATTGGCGCCAAAGTGTTCGCGCGCGAGTCCGTGGACGTCACCATGGGTAACGCCAACGTCATCTGGCAGGGCGACGCAAACTCGGTGTGCCTGCGTTCCCTGGCGTACGCAAGCTCGCCGCCGCTCGTGCTGAACCTGACTGGTCCCGAGACGCTTAGCGTGCGCTGGGTGGCGCGGGAGTTCGGCCGCCACTTCGGCGTGAAGCCCGAATTCACGGGGGAAGAAGCACCGAAGGCCCTGCTGAACAACGCCGCGCGCTGCTTCCAGATGTTCGGCTACCCCGCGGTTAGCGTCGCCGAACTCATCGAAGCAACCGCCCGCTGGATCGGCGCGGGCGGCCGCGCGCTCGGCAAACCGACACACTTCGAAACAAGGGACGGTAAGTTCTGATGGCCTGGCGTGACATTCTCCGGCCCGGCGTCGACATTCCCGCCCATCCGCCCGCGTTAACCTTTGGCCC
>CAYUZM010000239.1:0-6421 GCA_964449665.1 uncultured Solibacteraceae bacterium | reverse complement strand
AACCGGCGGAATCGCGGTAGGAGTCCACCCGACGCAGTTTGCGATTCGTGACGCGAAGGTCGGTTTGTTCCGGCCGGTATTGGAATTGGCCGCTGAGGAAGCAAGGCGTTCGGGCCGGCGCGAAGAGATCGTGCTCGTGGCCGGCGCCGTGGGCCAGACCAAGCAGGCCGTGGCCGAAGCGGAACTGGCGCGCGAGTTGGGATACGACTGCGTGCTGCTGAGCCTGGCGGCGTTGAAGGATGCGACGTTGGACGCAATGGTCGATCATGCGCGGGCGGTTGCGGAAGTGATGCCCGTCTTCGGTTTCTATCTGCAGCCCGCCGTCGGTGGCCGCGAACTGCCGTTTGCCTTCTGGAAGCGCTTCGCGGCGATCGAAAACGTGATCGCCATCAAGATGGCCCCGTTCAATCGCTATCAAACGCTCGACGTCGTGCGCGCCGTCGCCGAAAGCGGACGCGCCGGGGAGATTGCGCTCTACACCGGCAACGACGACAATATCGTTCCAGACCTGATCACCGAGTTTGCCGTCTCCGGTAAACGCCTGCGCATCATCGGCGGACTGCTGGGACATTGGGCCTGCTGGACGAAACGCGCGGTAGAACTGCTGGAACGCGCGCACACGGCGCAGCCCAGCGAGTTCCCCGCCCTGCTGCGATTGGGCGTCGAGGTCACCGATTCGAACGCGGCCTTCTTTGACGCCGCCAACAAGTTTCATGGATGCATCGCGGGCATACACGAAGTGCTCCGGCGCCAGGGACTGCTACGCGGCCGCTGGTGCCTGGACGCCAACGAAGATTTGTCACCCGGCCAGATGGACGAAATCGACCGGGTGTATGCGAGCTATCCGCACTTGAACGACGACGAGTTCGTGCGGCAACATTTGGATGACTGGTTGAAATAGGAGACAGAGTCAATGGCCGTAGATCCGAAAGATAGAAAACTGGGATTCAACACGCGGGCGCTGCACGCCGGATACGATCCGGACCCCGCCACGCACGCGCGCGCCGTGCCGATTTACCAGTCGACCTCGTTCACGTTCAACGATAGCGATCACGCGGCGCGGCTGTTTTCGTTGCAGGAGTTCGGCAACATCTACACGCGCATTATGAACCCGACGACGGCCGTACTGGAAGAGCGCGTAGCCTCGCTCGAAAACGGCGCGGCGGGGTTGGCCATGGCCTCGGGACAGGCGGCGCAGTTCATCACCGTGAACAGCCTGCTCGAACCGGGCGACCACATCGTCGCCGCCAGCACGCTCTACGGCGGCACTTACACGCAGTTCGACGTGAGCTTCCGGCGCATGGGCTACGACGTGACCTTCGTCGATCCCGACGATCCGCAGAATTTCAAGAAGGCGCTCACGAAGCGCACCCGCGCGGTATATGGTGAGACTCTCTCGAATCCCCGAGGGAACATTCTCGACATCGAAGCCGTGGCCAAGATCGCCCATGAAGCGAACGTGCCCTTGGTGATCGACAACACCTTCGCCACGCCGTACCTCTGCCGCCCGATCGACCATGGCGCCGACATCGTCGTCCATTCCCTCACCAAGTTCATGGGCGGCCACGGAACCTCCATCGGCGGCATGATCGTCGACGCCGGCAAGTTCGACTACGGCAAGTCGGCGCACGGCCTGTTGAACAAGCCCTCGCCCGCCTATCACGGTCTGGTGTTCAGCGAACTGCCGGGCGGATTGAACGCCATTGCCTTCATCCTGCGCGCGCGCGTGGAAGGCCTGCGCGACCTCGGTCCCTGCCTCAGCCCGTTCAACTCGTTCCAATTCATCCAAGGCATCGAAACCCTGGGCATGCGCATGGACCGTCACGTCGCCAACGCCATGGCCGCGGCCACCATGCTCGAAGGCCACAAGCTGGTGAAGTGGGTGAAGCACCCCGGCCTGAAGTCGAGTCCCTATCATGCGATGGCGATGAAGTACATGCCCAAGGGCGCGGGCGCCGTCTTCAGCTTCGGCATCCAAGGCGGCTACGATGCGGGGAAGAAGTTCGTCGACAGCCTCAAGATGTTCTCGCATCTCGCCAACGTCGGCGATGCGCGCAGCCTGGTGATCCATCCGGCCTCGACCACGCACCAGCAGTTGTCTCCCGAGCAGCAGGCCGCCGCCGGCGTCGAGCCGGACATGATCCGTCTGTCGGTCGGGTTGGAGGATATCGACGACATCCTCTGGGATATCGATCAGGCGCTCACGGCCTCGCAGGGCTAACCGCCCGCGCCGCCGCGTCCAAGGCGCACGGAGCACCCGCGCCGGTCAGTCAAAATCGAAGTCGCGCTTGGGAGGGCCCTGATCGGGGTCCTCCTTGGCTTTTTTGAACAGCTCGTCGAATTTGCGGTTCAGGATGTCTTTGTTCGCCTTTTCTGCGGCCATCGCTTTGGCAAACTTGGCGTCGCGCTCGGACTCTTCCTTCTTGATACGAGCCACGGCGCTGTGGAGATCCTCCACCTGATTGGCCCGCACTTTCGCCTCGTGCGTGATCACGGCCCCCGTGTCGATGTCGATGCGGAGCGTCGCTTCGCAGCACGGGCATTTCACTTCGAGCAGGGGTGTGGAGGGCTTTGCCATACGGCATCAGAATAGCGCACGTGAGCCCGTAGCCGGGGTGCTAGAGCGAATCCCTTACGGCACTACCACCAAAGCACCATTTCCTAAGGCGATTTCAAGAATCGACAGGGTCCCCTTACTGCATTGTTTGTTTAAGCAGAAGTATCTACTTTGGAGATGGAGCAAAATCGCTGTGCTACGGTCAGTCATCATCTCATCGGACCCGGAGTTGAACGGGAGGCTGGAAGAGCTTATCCAGCGCGCGGGCCGCATCGGCCTGGTGAAGACGGCGGACAAATATCTGCCGGAGTACGACCTGGAGCGCTTCCTGCGCGCCAACGCGCCGCAGGTGGTGTTTTTGAGCACCGAATCCGTGCCCCAGGCGCTGGAGATGATCAAAGGGATTCACCAGCATCTCCCGGGAGCGCAAGTGGTGGCGGTGGACCGTGTGGCCGATCCCGCGGTGTTGCTCGATCTGATGCACGCGGGCGTGCGCGAATTCCAGGCCTATCCGTTCGACCTTGCCAATTTCACCGCCATGGTGCAGCGCTTGGAATCGCTGCTGGAGCGCAACCCGGCGCTGGTGAATGAAGGCGAGACGTTGCTCGCGTTTCTTCCGGCAAAGGCCGGCAGCGGCACTTCGACAATCGCGCTGAACACGGCCATGGCGCTGGCCCGCCTGCCGGATATGAAGGTCTTCCTCAGCGACATGGACCTGAACTCGGGGATGTTGGGCTTCATGCTCAAAGTGGATGCGCCGGCCACGATCTACGAAGCCGCCGAGCACGCCAACAAACTCGACGAGCACCTCTGGCCCCAACTGGTTTCGAAGGTCGGCGGCATTGACCTGCTGGCCGCCGGACGGCTCGACCCGCAGTCGCGCATCGATCCGATGCAGATCCGCCACATCCTGAGCTTTGCGCGCCGCTTTTACAAGGCCATCTGCGTGGACCTCTCCGGCAACATGGAAAAGTTCTCGCTTGAAGTGATGCAGGAATCCAAGCAGGTGTTCGTCGTCTGTACGCCGGAGATTCCGGCGCTGCACCTGGCGCGGAAGAAGATCCAGCTGCTGCAGAGTCTCGATCTCGGCGATCGTATCTGCGTGCTCTTGAACCGCGCCCAGAAGCGGCCGCTCATCACCACGCAGCAGATTCAACAGTTGCTGGGCGTGGCCGTCTACCAGGAGTTCCCGAACGACTACCGCGGCGTCCACAACGCGCTCACCATGGGCAAGTCCGTGGAACCGGATACCGAACTCGGCCGCCAGTTCACGCAACTGGCTTACCGCGTGACGCAGCGCAAGCCGCCCGCGGGAGCGGAAACCAAGAAGAAGAAAACCCTCATGGACTTCTTCAACGTGCTGCCGGGATATTCGCTGTCTGCCGAGAAAAAGTAGCGCGGCTTCAGCTCATCGCCGGCGGAGCGTTCCCGGCCTCGGCCGCGGCGCGACGTGAATCCACGCGCGTGAGCAGCAACAGGCCGATCAGGAAAAAGATAAACAGCGATAGAATCGCCAGCCGGAAGCTGCCGGTCCATTGCAGCGTAACGCCCAGGAATAGCGGTCCCAGCCAGCTCGTCCCTTTGTCGCTGATCTCGTAGATCGAGAAATACTCGGCCTCCTGCCCCGGCGGAATCATGAACGAGTAGAGCGAACGGCTCAGGGCCTGCGTGCCGCCCAGCACAATCCCGATGATCCCCGCAGCCACGATAAACTCCGTGCCCGTGTGCACGAACTGGTAGACGTAGACGAGCGTCATGGACCAGATGGCCAGCCCAATCATGATCGCCTTGCGCGAGCCCGTGCGCGTGGCGATCTTGTCGAACAGCAGCGCGCCGGCGATGGCCACGAACTGCGTAAGCAGGATCGCCGCGGTCAGCGTCTTCAGCGGCAGCTTCAACTCCTCGCTTCCGAACTGCGTTGCCATGTTGATCACCGTCTGAATACCGTCGTTGTAGACAAGGTAGGCGATCAGGAACAGCAGCGTCTGCGGCAGGTGGCGAAGCCCGGCGAAGGTATGCGCAAGCTGGCGGAATCCGGCGGCGAGTATGTGGCCGCCCGCTTGTTTGCGCGGCCCGCGATTGTGGATCGTAACGATGGGAATAATCGTGAACAGGCCCCACCACAGTCCGCTGGAAGCCAGTGCAATCCGCACCGATTGCCCCGTAGTGAATCCCCATGCTTCGGCATTGGTGAACAGCGCCAGGTGCGCGGCCAACAGAAGACCGCCGCCGAGATAGCCGATGCCCCAGCCGCGCGAACTGACACGGTCACGCTCGTCCGCCGCGGCGATCTCGGGCAGGAACGAGTTGTAGATAACGATGGAGCCGCCGAAGCTGATATTGGCGATCAGGAACAGCGCGCCACCGACGACATAGCTGCTAGGCCCCA
This sequence comes from uncultured Solibacteraceae bacterium, assembly GCA_964449665.1. Lineage (GTDB taxonomy): Bacteria > Acidobacteriota > Terriglobia > Bryobacterales > Bryobacteraceae > JAFLBB01. Next base: position 1,475 of record CAYUZM010000239.1, on the reverse strand, counting down.
GAGCGTACATCGACGTGGTCGCCACCGCGCCCATCCAGGCCAGCGTGGCGAGCATCTCGCGCTTGCGGCGTCCGTAGTCGGCAATCGCGCCGAAGATCGGCAGAAACAGCACCTGCGTGAACACCGACAGCGAGACCAGATAGGGCCAATAGGATTGCGGCGCAACCTTGATGCCGAGCGGGTAGACGAAACCGTCGGTGGCCGCCGCGCGCGCGAGCGATGTGAGATAGGGACCGAGGAAGACCGTAACCACCGACGTCATGAACGCCGAGTTCGCCCAGTCGTACATGTACCATCCGCGCTGTTCGCGGATCGAAGTCGGAGGGCTGCCCGGCAGAACCGGCGCCTGACTCACGAATGCCGCTCCTGCGCGATCTGGCGGAGCAGCAGGTAGTCGATCTTTCCGCTGCCCAGGCGCGGGAGCTTTTGCAGATAAGAAACCGTACGGGCCACCGCCACCTCGGCATGGCCATCGCGGCGCGCCGTGGCGAGCAGATGCTCTCGCTTGAGCGCTTCGTCTTCCGTGAAGAGAATGATCGTTTCGCCGCGGCGTTCATTGGCAATGGCGGTGGCGGCGTGCGTCATGCCGGGCGAAGCGGCCAGCGCGATCTGCTCCACCACTTCGAGCGACACCATCTCGCCCGCCACCTTCGCAAAGCGCTTCATGCGCGCGAGGATCGTCACGAATCCATCGGCGTCGATATCCACCACGTCGCCGGTCGAATACCAGCCCGCGCCGAATAACGACGACGGCGGGCGCAATTCGCCCGGCTTGTCATGCAGCAGGTAGCCCAGCATCACGTTCGGCCCGTGCACGTGCAGAATGCCGCCCTGCGGAATGCCCTCCACGGGTTCAAGCTTGTACTCCAACCCCGGCACCATCTGCCCCACGCTGCCCTTGCGCTGGTTCATCGGCGAGTTGATGGCGATGATCGGCGCGCACTCGGTCACGCCATAGCCTTCCAGCAGCCGGATGCCGAACCGGTCGAACCACGTTTGCCGGACCGCTTCGCTCAACTTCTCGGCGCCTGTCACGGCGTAGCGGATGCGGTAGAAATCGTACGGATGCGCATGTTTGGCGTAGTTGGCCAGGAACGTCGGCGTGCCGAAGATCACCGTGCAGTCGCGATCGTAGGCCATCTCCGGCACCATTCGATAGTGCAGAGGCGAAGGGTAAAGAAACGTCCGCGCCCCAGTGAGCAGCGGAATCAGCAGCCCGGCGGTGAGACCGAACGAGTGGAACAGAGGCAGCGCCGTAAGGAACTTGTCGCGATTGGAAAACTCCACCATGGCGCGCGATTGCGCGACGTTCGAAAGGATGTTCCGGTGGCTCAGCACTACGCCTTTCGGCTACCCTTCCGAACCGGAGGTGAACAGCACAATGGCCGCATCGTCTGGCTTGGTGGGTCGCATGACCTCGCGCGGATTGCGCATGGCGAGCAGAATCAACCACAGCTTGTCGATCAGGGTGCACT
>CAYUZM010000238.1:0-7704 GCA_964449665.1 uncultured Solibacteraceae bacterium | reverse complement strand
ACCGGTAGTAACCAAGTGCAATCCCTGAGGCGAACGCGGGAACCGTGCAATTGCAGCGGTATTGGTTGTTCGTGTCCCCATTCATCTCCATCAGCAGTGCCGTCGCCGTTGTGTTCGAAACGAGGGGTAGGAAGAAAATGCTCTCGCCAACCCGATTCGAAATCGTATAGTTGATGGCGCCGCTCGGGTTCGGGATCGGATTGAAATAACCGCTGATCGCTTCGCCCAGCGGCGTCCCGCCCAAGTTGGGGCGAATCATCTCAAAACTCAAGCTCAACGGGCCCGTTACGGTAACGTCGCGCTGCAAAAATTGGCTGGCTGGCAACGTGAAACTCTGCGCATTGTTCACTCGAATCTCAACCGGGTAAATGAGTCTATTGGTGAGCCGCAATGTTACTGTCGATGAGACGATCGCGGTGTGCGCCTTGAAGGCGTAATCGATATACCACCAGTCTTCGTCAATCTGCGAGAAGAGGCGCGCGTAGACAACGCGGCCATCCGTCGGCAAATTACTGACAACGGCCGCCAGTGACTCACCTTGCTCTGCATCATAGAGATCGGTTCCCCCCACCTTGCTTCCCACCTGCAGCCAACGGCGAGCCACCCCATTCCCTGGAGTCCAGGCGAACCGGACGGAGGTTGAGGTGAGTGTGGCCCCCGGTGTCGGCGATGTCAGTTGGCTTGGTACAGGTTCGTCAAGATACTTCCGCAACGCACCGTACGAGGCACCGAAGCGGCCGTAATAGGATCTAGCCGCGATGCCGTTCGGTTCGCAGGCGAGAATATCATACAGATCCTGGTCCTCGGGGGCCCGTGGCCCGAAGCTAAGCATTCCAATCACTTGCAGGTCTGAATTCAGGAGCGGAGACCCGGAGGACCCCCTCTGGGTTAGACCGGCGGTCCATGTGACACCAAGCGTTTTACCGCGCTGCTCACTAGTCCACTGTATAGCGTCCAGAAACGTATCCTGTGTCTCGTCGTGACGGTACCCAGCACTAATTCTTTTGAATGAGCCACTGGGATGGTGAATCGCGAATACGCTGTCGTTCAACGGCGGATCAGCCGTCGTCCAGCCGAGCAGAACCGCCTTGGCTGGTGCGTGTGACAGCAATACGAGACTATGGTCCCCGGCTTCCATTGGCGCACTAGTCAGATATGCTGAACCGGCGATGCGCTCCTGCCAAGCGGCAACAGGCGAACCACAGTGCTCTGACTCAAAGCCAAAATATGCTTCAAGGGTCGTCGCAACAGTTTGGGACGCGATGCAATGTCCAGCGGTAAGGAGATATGGACGTCCGTTCCCTGAGCGTGTATTCAATAGTGCGCCGCTGCAAACGAAGCTCCCTTCATTCGTCTCATACCTGAGATGCGCGATCGCGCTGCCCGTCTCCTTCCACTCCGGAAAGCAAGTAATATCCAAATGGCACGCCGCAACCTCTTTCGAATTGCCGCCCACCCCAATACCCCTTTCCACTCCAATCGCCGGCGGTCCCGCGCCACTCTCCGCAAAACTATGCGCCACCTTGTCGATTCGAAACGGGAGCCCCTCGCCTTCGCTCAAAACATCTGGCTGAAACTCAACAATCACCGAATCGGCGAACACGCTGCCCGACCAGAACTCCCCATCCCCGTGCAGTCCCTTCCCCGTATATGGCTCCAACGCATCAGCAACCGCACGCTCGGCCGGGTTATAGACCCACAGCCGTCCCGCCTGAATGTCGAACAACTCGAAGTGAACTCGAATCGAGGACGCGCCCGGCGAGTGGATCTTCGCGCGCCAGATTCTACCGCCGCCCGGCAGACTGATCCACGCACCCAGTTCACTCGTCACAGCTTCAATTGCCCGATGCGCACCAGTCTGGTTCGGAAACCGCTTCGTCTTCAGCGCTGGCTCAAGTTCAGGTAGCGCGAACTGTGCTGGCTCCGCAAGCGCATACCGCATGCCGGGAATGTCGATGCTCGCCGCCGTCCGTCGCGCGCGTTTGGGCTCTCCACTCCCAATGAACTTTGGTCCAACCGAGACAATCTCTTGCCCCCACGCCAGGCACGCAATGCCCATTAACGCGGCTACCCGCACGAAGACGCACAACATACTTTCCCCCTACGAAGGTCGATTGGTTATGCAGCCATAGTACGGGTCGGCCGGGAGTTCTAACATCAGGGAAAGACCTCAAGCATCAGTCGATTTTGTGTTGGTCAGCGACCTCACACTTCCAACCGCAGCGCGTCAAGGCATCCTCGATACCCATACGGAAGAGAAACTGAGCAAAGCCCTACTTCGCCAGCCCAAAGCTACCGCTCCATGCTGTCGCACCGGTACGCCGCTGTTGCCCCTTTAGCTCAGAAGCGGGCTCACCCCCGCTCCCGCGTGCCCCTACCCACCCCGCTGATGCGGAATCTCCACCTCAAAATAACTCCCCGGCGCCGCCGCACTCACGGCCTCCACCACCAGCTGAACATGAGGCTCCAACGCAGGCCACTGCGAATGGCCAATCACCTCGATCGCAATCGTGCGTTCCTTCAAATTCTGCTGATACCGCAGGTTCTTGTCCGTGGTCAGTAACAGCTCAAACCCCGCCTGCTCCGCCGCTACGAGTAACTCGCCATTCTTGAGCTCGCCCCACCCCAACTCCGCCGAAATTCCAATCGTATGCGCGCCAGGGTAACGGCGAATCGGAACCGGCGTGCCCTGGTCAAATAGTATGCGCATTACGGTGCATACGTCGGCGGCTTGTCCAGACTGCGCACTGCAAACTCGATCACCGCCTGCACCTGCGCGCGGTCCAACCCGGCAAACCACTCCAGAATGTCGTCAATATTGGCACCCGCTTCGAGATTCTCGAAAATCGCCGCCACCGGCATGCGCGTTCCCTTTAGAACCCACGCCCCGCTCACCTTGCCGGGAACGCTTTCCACCGCCGGACATTGCGACCAATCGATCGCGTCCGCCGTCAATGCGCCCACGCGCCACGACTCCGCGCGTGTCGAACCCGTCCCCGCATCATGTGCCCGCAAAAACGCGCTGATCTCGTCGCGCCCGCTGATCCCCAACACCCTCTCCAACTCCGGCACGCTCACACGCCCGCGCCGGTACTCCTCTGCCAGCAAAGCCTCCAGCGCGCGCCGCGACAAATCGCCGCCCGCCACGCTCAACCGCGCGGCAATGTCGTCCGGAAGTTCCACGGTCAGGTTCATCGCCGGTCTATTGCCCTATCTTCCACCTTACCCGATGGACCGAGTCGTGTAACGGAGCTCCAAAGTGACCCAGACGCCCATCGGTCCCGCCCACGCCCACAACCCCGCCAGCTTCCAGCCCTCCCATCCGCCCCACGTCTTCCCCCAGTCACCGCCCGCCCCCCACGCAAAACAAAAGTGGCGGCGCTATACACGCCGCCACTCTATTTCACGTCCGCTTCTGAGAGCACGCACGCCCCCAAGGCGCTATCGCCCCAGGGCCCTCACGCCCCCCGCGCCCGCGCCCGGCCCACTTACCGCAGGTCGAACCGGTCCAGGTTCATCACCTTCGTCCACGCCTTGGCAAAGTCCTGCACGAACTTCTCCTTCGCGTCGGCCGAGGCGTACACCTCCGCCACCGCGCGCAACTCCGAGTTCGACCCGAACAGCAAGTCCACCGGAGTCGCCGTCCACTTCGCCGCGCCGCTCTTCCGGTCCACGCCCTCGTACAGTCCCTCGCCCTGTGGCGACACACTCCACTTTGTCGACATGTCCAGCAGGTTCACGAAATAGTCGTTGCTCAACGTTCCCGGTTTCGCCGTGAACACGCCGTGCGCCGCGCCGCCCACATTCGCGTTCAGCGCCCGCATGCCGCCCACCAGCACCGTCATCTCCGGCACCGTCAGGTGCAACACACTCGCGCGGTCCACCAGCAACTCCGCCGGCGAAAGGGTCTGCCCCTTCTTGTAATAGTTCCGGAAACCGTCCGCCGCCGGCTCCAACACCGCGAACGAAGCCACGTCGGTCTGCTCCTGCGTCGCATCCACGCGGCCCGGCGCGAAGGCAACCGGTACCGCGTAGCCCCCGTCCTTCGCCGCTTTCTCAACCGCCGCCGTGCCGCCCAACACAATCAGGTCCGCTACCGATACCTGCTTGCCGGACTTCCCGCCGTTGAATTCCTTCTGAATGCTCTCCAGCTTCGGCAACACCTTCGCCAGTTCGGCCGGATTGTTCGCTTCCCAATCCTTCTGCGGAGCCAGCCGCAGCCGCGCGCCGTTCGCGCCGCCGCGCATGTCCGTCCCGCGGAACGAAGCCGCCGACGCCCACGCCGTCCGTACCAACTCCGGCACCGTCAGCCCCGAGGCCAGAATCTTCGCCTTCAGTGACGCCACGTCCTTCGCGTCAATCGGCTTGTAAGTCGCCTTCGGCAGTGGGTCCTGCCAAATCTGCGGCTCCGCCGGAACCTCCGCGCCGATGTACCGCGCCCGCGGACCCATGTCGCGGTGCGTCAGCTTAAACCACGCCTTCGCGAACGCCAGCCGGAACTCCTCCGGATTTTCGCGGAAACGCATCGCAATCGCCCGGTAGGCCGGGTCCATCTTCAACGCCAGGTCCGTCGTGAACATGATCGGTGCGTGCCGCTTGGCCGGGTCATGCGCGTCAGGAACCAGCGTCGAACCTTGGCTCCGCGCGGGCACCCATTGCGTCGCGCCTGCGGGACTCTTCGTTTGCACCCAGTCGTACGTGAACAAGTTTTCGAGGTACTGCGAACTCCACTTGGTGGGCGTGCCCGTCCAGGCCCCTTCCAGGCCGCTGGTGACCGTGTCGCCGGCATTGCCTTTGCCGCACTTATTCTCCCAACCAAAGCCTTGCTTCTCCACTCCCGCCCCGGCCGGGTCCGGGCCCAGGCATTTGTCCGGCGCATGCGCTCCGTGCGCCTTGCCGAACGTGTGCCCGCCCGCGATCAGCGCCAGCGTCTCTTCGTCGTTCATCGCCATGCGGCCAAACGTCTCACGAATATCCTTCGCCGCCGCCAGCGGATCGGGGTTCCCGTTCGGTCCCTCCGGGTTCACATAAATCAGGCCCATCTGCACCGCCGCCAGCGGCCGCTGCAGGTTCCGGTTCCCGCTGTACCGTTTGTCGTCCAGCATCTTCTGCTCCGGACCCCAATACATCAGCTCCGGTTCCCAATCGTCGGCCCGCCCTCCGGCAAAACCAACCGTCTTGAAGCCCATGTTCTCCATCGCCACGTTCCCCGCCAGCACCATCAAATCGCCCCACGACAGCTTCTGGCCATACTTCTGCTTCACTGGCCATACCAGCCGCCGCGCCTTGTCCAGGCTCGCATTGTCCGGCCAGCTGTTCAGCGGGTCGAACCGCTGCTGCCCCCCGTCGGCGCCGCCGCGCCCGTCCATCGTGCGGTACGTCCCGGCGCTATGCCAGGCCATGCGGATGAAAAACGGACCGTAGTTCCCATAATCGGCCGGCCACCAATCCTGTGAGGTAGTCAGCACCTTGTTGATGTCCTGCTTCACCGCCTTCAGGTCGAGAGTCGCGAAGGCTTTCGCATAATTGAAGTCCCGCCCCAGCGGATTCGATTCCACCGCGTTCTGCCGCAGTGGAGTCAAATCCAGCTTCTCCGGCCACCAGAATTTGTTCGTTTGAGGTTGCTGCGAGCTTGCCAGATTCGCGAAACTGAACGCGGAAAAGGCAATAGCAAGCGCCGTGCGGCGCAAGAGATTATGGTTCTTCATGACTTTAAGCCTATGCTTCCTATTGACATAGGTCAATGCGATTGCGACTATCGTCTTCATCGGATTTTCCTATGGCTCAAATCACCCGCATCCGCGGCTTCGATCTCCGGCAACTGGAGTACTTCTGCGCCGTCGCCCGCACGGGCAGCTTCACCAAAGCCGCCGACGATCTCGGCATCGCCCAGCCCACCCTCTCCGAACAAATCGCCAAACTGGAAAAGGTCCTCGGCGCCGCGCTGTTTGAACGCCTCAACCGCCGCATCGAGCTCACTCCCCTCGGCCAGGCCATTCTCGGCAAGGCGCGGGCATTGCTCGAAGACGCCGCCTCGCTCCCGGAATACTTCGAACGCGTGCAGGAAGGCGTCCGGGGCCCCCTCCGCGTCGGCGCCATCCCCACCATCCTTCCCTACTTCCTCGCGCCCATCCTTAAGGAATTCACCCAGCGCTATCCCGAAGTCGACCTCCATGTCCGCGAAGGCACCACCACCGAACTCGTCGATCAGGTTCTCGAAGGCCTGCTCGACGTCGCCGTCGTCAGCCTCCCCGTCGAAGGCGCCGGCCTCGTCATGAAACAGCTCTTCCGCGACCCCCTCTACCTCGCCGTCCCCGACGGCCACGCGCTGGCCTCGTCAAAGAAGGTGCAACTCCGCCGCGTCCCCAAAGAACGCCTCCTCATCCTGAAGGACGGCCACTGCCTCCGCGACGAAACCCTCGCCGTCTGCGACAAAGCCCGCACCCGCTTTGCCAGTCACTTCGAAGCCGATCAGTTCCTCACCATCTTTGAACTCATCCGCGCCGGCTTCGGCGTCAGTATCGTCCCGGAAATGGCGCGCGGCTTGAGCCATGGCTGCAAACTCGTCGAAATCGAACCCAAAGCCAGCCGCCGCGTCGGCTATATCCGCCTCGAATTGCGCTACCTCGCCAAATCCCTCGAAGCCTTCACCGGATTCCTGCAAGAGGCAGCCGAGAAACGGAAGCCGTAGGGACCCACTCGCCGAGCCCTCGCTCCACGCTCTCGTTGCAAACCCACACTTTCCGCGAAGCCCCTTCGCCTATACTGTGATCATGACCGCCACATTCGCCACGCAGATCGAAATCGATTCGCGCGGCGTGGCTTGGCTCGCCGGTACCAAGGTCAAGGTGTTGGAAGTAGTGTTGGATAAACTGACCCAGGGTTGGAGTCCGGAAGAGATTCACTTTCAGCATCCCGCCCTCTCGCTCGCTCAAATTCATGCGGCGCTGACCTACTACTACGAAAACCAAACGGCCCTCGACGCTCAGATTCACGACCGTCTCGATGACGAAGCTCGGCTCCTGTCGCAGGTCTCCGACCCCCAATTCCGCAGCCGCCTGACCCGCCTGAAGCACTCATCTTGACGGTCAAGTTCTACATGGATGTCCATGTACCCCGGGCGGTCGCGTTGGCTCTCCGAACCGCGGGTGTCGATGTTCTGACCGCGCAAGAAGATGGTTCCGCAACGTTTGAGGACGATGACCTTCTCCTGCGCTCCACTCTGCTCGGGCGGGTGATGGTATCTCAAGATACTGACATGCTGCGGGAAGGCAGCCGGCTCTTGCGCGAGGGTACTAAGTTCGCCGGTATCGTCTACGCGCCGTAGCGCGCCCTGACAATCGGCGAGTTCGCTGAATCGCTGATCCTGATTGCGGTCGCGACGGATGCTCAGGAGTGGGCGGGGCGCATCGAATACATCCCGTTCAGATAAGTGCCGTGCATTTGACACCCCTAGCCCCCCGCTATACGATGGCCGTGCAATATGAACCGCCGCCACTTCGTCACCTCCACCGCACTCGCCACTGCCGCCACCGCCACATCCACCGCGCCCGCCCCCGCTGCCGCCAAACCCAAACGCGCCCTCATGAAACTCGGCGCCACCGTGTTCGGTGGCGGCTTCGGTGAAGGGCGCCGTGGGCCCGGCCCCGGTGGCCCAGGAGGTTCCGGCGGCCCCGGTGGCCCGCCCAGCGCTACCGGCCCCGC
>CAYUZM010000237.1:0-7775 GCA_964449665.1 uncultured Solibacteraceae bacterium | reverse complement strand
AACCTTCGCCAGTGCGTTCTCCAGGACGCCCACCGAGCGGTAGAGCTTCGCCGGCAGGTAGAGAAAATACCGCTTCTCCACGACATCCAACCGCGCCTGGCGCAATAGCCGCGCCGACTCCCGGCTCGATAGCAACAGTGCATCGGCGTCCACCGGAGTGCGGCTCACAATCAGCCGTGTCACCGGATTCCACGGGTTGTGCTCCATCATACAGGCCACGCCGCCGGGACGGAGCACGCGCGCCATTTCGGCGACGAGCGGCGCCCGGCTCGTCCGTTCGACATGGTGGAAGACGCAAACCGCCGTGACGAAATCAAACTCGCCGGAGCCAAAAGGAAGCCGCGCGGCGTCGGGCTGGTAGACGGTTTCCACTTGCGCGCCGGCCGCCATCTCGCGCGCCGGATCGCAGCCGACGACGCGTTCAAATTTCGGCGCGCCCAACGACAGCAGTTCGCCCTTGCCGCAGCCGACATCCAGCCAGCGCAGACGCGTTGTGTCCCGATTGCGCCTTTGAAAGAAAGATCGAATCAGGTCCCACTTGCGCTCATGGAAGAAACGCGCGCCGCCCGAGAATCCGTCGCGAATCGGATCGCGAAGAAGCTCGTCGTACTCGGCGGCATAGCGATCAAATTCGGCCGGCATTCGCTCCGGTATTCATTATGGCAAACCAACGGTCTAGCGCCCAGCGGATGCTAGACTGAGGGAATTCGACGCCTCGCCTCCTCCCAGACGACTTGGATGTTCCTGCTGTTTCTCTGCCTAAGCGCATTGCTGGTGTGGCAGATGCGAGCGATGGACCGCACCAACCTGGCAACGACCAACGGCCTATGGAAATCCGGTCCAGTCCACAAGTGGGAGGTGACACACAAGGGCGAGATCGACTCCGGCGGGCACATGTACTACCCAATGATGGGAAAGCTCTGCGAGTATACGCCCGATGCCTGGTGGCGCTATGGCGTCGACATTCCGGCCACAACGTTTCGCGAGATGGCGGCGTGGAATGGCATTTTCGGCGCCTTCGCGACGGCACTCGTGTTCGGGCTAGTCTGGCGCATCACAGCCGATGCCGGCGTGGCCATACTGACTGCGTTCTTCCATGCGACGGCCGCCTTCGTCGTACTGCACACGCTGAATTCGGAAGACATTATGCCCGGCTACTCGATGTTCCTGCTGGCGCTTTATGGATTCTTCCGGGCTGCCTCGGGCGATGCGCCTTTTTTCTGGATTGCCGCCAGTTCTGTGGGACTGGGGGCGGCAACGCTCCTGCATTGGACCCTCACACCGCCCGCCATCGCCGGGCTGGGACTGGGGCACGCGGCTTTCCTGCTCGGGAAACCGGGCGAACGATGGCGCATCACCGTTGGCGCCGTCACCGGTTATCTGCTGGTTCTGAAAGCCTGGACCCTGCTCTACCCGGCATCGAGCAACATAGGCGTATGGACGATTCTGTATCCCGCCAAGGCCAGCGCGAGCGGCTGGGTAGGCTTTTTGCCGTCGAAATTCTATCTATTGCTCGTGGCCATACCGAACTATTTCACCGGCGGCTACAACATGGGCACCTATGAGGGCGTTTGGAGTGGGACCACCTACCGGCTCCCGTTACTCATCGGCATGGCGTGGTTCGCCGTCTGTCTGGCCGGTTTCGCTTACCTGATTACAAGGCCGGGGCTACCGCGACTGCTGGCCATTTGCGCGGCGGGCGTGTTTGCAGTAGGGCAGGCGGAGAACGTCTACTCGCAGCCTCAGGACCCGCAAATGCAGATTCAGCCGATGTTCCTGGGAGTCGCGGGATTTCTGGGCGTGTTGCTGTTCCTCAGGAACAGGTGCACGCGCCGGCGATTCCTGGCGGTGTCGTTTGGGGTGGTGGCACCGCTGGTCGCCGCCAACTATGGCTATACGCTCTGGCTCATGTCGCTTTCGACGCCCGCTGATGATGAATTCGTGCGAATGGAGGAAGGCTTCCGGCGGCGGCTTCCAGCCTCGTCCGCTTTCCTCGTGCTGGTCGGTTTCGAGTCCCTGGTGACGTGGGAAACGGCGTTGTACTACGGCGGCGACGTCAGCCAGTTCATGCAGGACCGGGGAGTGATCTCAACCACTCCGTTCACGTGGGCTCCACGGGCCGACGCTCCTCGCGTGGCGCGGTACATGCTCGAAAGCATGGGGTCAGCGCGAAAGAAGGGGATGCGCCTCTACGCCAGCATGCTATGGAACGAGACCAAGCAGTCGTTCCAAGTCCGCTTCCTGACGGTAGCCTCGCCCGAGGAGTCGGGCAGGTTGTACGACATCATGAGAAAACTCTACATGCCGCGCGAACGCATCTCCACCGAGCACGGCGAGTTCGTGGAGATCGTTCCCGCAACCCCGTAGGGTCTACTTCTTGACGATTTCGTCTTTTTCCAATTTGCCGTCGCGCACGTGAAGAACGCGGTGCGCGTGCAAAGCGATATCCAATTCGTGCGTGACCAGGATGATCGTGTTGCCCTGCGCGTGCAGCCGCTCAAACAGACCCATGATTTCCACGCCGGTGGCCGTATCCAGGTTTCCGGTCGGTTCGTCGGCGAGCAGAATCGAGGGGTTGTTCACGAGCGCCCTGGCAATGGCCACGCGCTGGCGCATGCCGCCGGAGAGTTCGCTCGGCTTGTGATGCATGCGGCGTTCGAGATCGACATGGCGCAGGCACTCCATCGCGCGATTCTTGCGCACTTCGGCGTCCATGCCCGCGTAGATGAGGGGCAGTTCGACGTTGTGCAACGCCGTGGCGCGAGGCAGCAGGTTGAACGTCTGGAAGACGAAGCCGATTTCCTTGTTCCGGATGTGCGCCAGGTCGTCGTCGCTCATCTTGGAAACGAGGCTGCCATTGATAAAGTAGTCGCCCCGCGTGGGCGTATCGAGGCAACCGATGAGGTTCATCAAGGTCGACTTGCCGGAGCCCGAAGGTCCCATGATGGCCACATACTCGCCTCTCCGGATTTCGATGTCGATACCGGCCACGGCGTTGATCTCTGTGTCGCCCATGATGTAGGTCTTCCACAGGTCGTAAGTGCGGATGACGATCCCCTCGCGGCGCAGTTGTTCGCCACGCTCGGTGCTGTTCATTTGTGCGGCTGTGGCCATCTGTGTGTGCAAACTCCTCGGTCTTTACTGATTGTAGCTGAGAGCGTCCGTTGCCCCCCGCCGGGCGGCGCCACAAATCTAGGGCGATTCCATGGCCATTCAGGTTACCGCGCGCCCATCGGGCCGGCGCGCGGGCGGTTACGTCGTTTCCGGCTTGGCCGGCGTCTTATTATCCACCTTCACCTTGGTTTCGTTCTTCAGGGTGCGAATCACTTTATAGCTGCCGGTAATGATTTGGTCGCCGTCCTTAAGTCCATTTAACACTTCGATGTCGGTCGCGCCCGTGATCCCCGTTTCCACATTGCGGAACACAGCCTTTTCACCCTGGACGATAAACACGCCCTGCACCTCTTCCTTGCGCGACTTCTCGGTTGCCGGATCGGCTTTCGCCGGGGCCGCGCCGGGCTTGGCGGCCGGTTCCAGATCACCTTTGGTCCGCACCGTAAGCGCCTGAATGGGGATGCTCACCACGTTCTTCCGCGTCGCAGTCACGACCTTCGCCGTGCAGGAAAGGCCCGGCCGTATCTCCGGCGGCGGATTGTCGAGCGCCACCACCACTTTGAAGTCCTTCGCCTCCTGGCTCGAAATCGCGCTCTGCGAAGCGGCCAGGCCAGTGGAGCGCAGAATCGCGGTGTTGCCCATCTCAATGACGTGTCCCTTGAAGATACGGTTAGGAATCGCGTCGATGGTAATGTCGGCCACCTGGTCGAGCTTCACGTTCACGATGTCGGTCTCGTCCACCTTCACTTCGGCCGTGATGAGTGACATATCGGCGATGGTCATGATGAGGCTCGACGCCGAATTCTGAATGCCTGGCACCACAGTTTCGCCGACGCGGACGGGCAGGTTGGTGACAATGCCGTCGATGGGGGCCACCGACATCGTGCGCTGCAGCACGTCCTGTGCGCGGCGCAGTTGCGCCTGACTGACGGCGATGCGCCGTTGCATGGAGGCGAGGTTGGCGGCAGTCTGCTGCTTCTGGGCGCGCAATTGCGTCACGCGCAGTTCGGATTCGCGAAGCGCCGCTTCGGCGGCGGTCACTTCAATGCGCCGCTGGTCGTAATCCTGCGAGGCAATCAGCTTGGCATCGAAGAGCTGGCGGGTGCGGTCGAAATTAATCTTTGCTTTTTCGAGATCGGCGCGGGAACGGGCCACGGTCGCCTCGGCCGTACGGATGTTGTCGTCGGCCACTCTGACGCCGGCCTCGGCGGCGGCCGACTCGGCTTCGGCCGAGCTTAGCGACGCCCGCTGCGCCGCCACGTCGGCTTCCGGCTGAATCGATTCCAACCGCGCCAGCACCTGCCCTTTGCGCACATGCTGACCTTCCACGACTTCGATCGTGACAATGCGTGCCGGGGACATCGCATTCGTTCCGATGTTGATGTAATTACGAGGCTTAATCTCCCCTGATGCGGTCACCAGCGACGTCAGATCCTGCCGCCCTGCCTTGCCCGTTTGCACCGTCACGATACCGCGGTTCCGGTACTTTAAGCCACCGGCGATACCGCCCGCCAGCACGAGGACGCCCACAACTCCCAGCGTGACTTTCCACTTCGTTTTCAATGATTTTCTCCCAAGATCTTCTGACGCTTGAAACAGGGCGAAAGTTCAGTGCTTTCGCAGAGTTTTGGCAGGAAACTTTGCGCCACTCACGCGGTGGTCAAACCGTCTCCGGGCCCGGATGTGTAACCTGAATTACGGAAAAAACGGCCCCTTGCGGATCCTTCAAGACCGCGAATCGCCCAACGTTCGGCATCGTCGTCGGCGGCATGCACCACTCGCCGCCCAACTCTCTGGCACGGTCCGCGCTGGCGTCGCAATCGGCCACCTGGAAATAGGGCATCCAGTGCGGCGGCACACCTTCGCCTTGGGCGCTTAAGGGCAGAATACCACCCGAGTCTTCACCATTCACCTTGATATGGAGGTAGTTCGACTCCAAACCGCTGTAGGTTTCCCAGGCAAAAAGCTGCGTATAGAAATCGCGCGCCCGTTCCGGATCGGGCGTGGCGAGTTCATTCCAGCAAAGGGTTCCCGGAATCCCGGCAACGCTCGACCCCTTGTGTGCTTTCGGCTGCCAGACGCAGAAATACGCGCCGGTCGGATCTTGCAGTGCCGCCATGCGGCCCAAGTCGTAAACGTCGAACGGATCGACGATCAGTTTGCCGCCTAGTGACTGCGCCCGCTCGGCCGCGGCGTCGGCATCATCCACTTGAATGTAGGTGGTCCAATTCGGTGGGACTCCGAGGTGCTGTTTCGGGTCCAGTTGGTAGCCGCCGGCCACGGCCTGGCCGTCGAAATGAAACATCGTGTAGTACATCTCGGGACCCATCGGGTGGTCGTCGGCGCTCCACCCAAACAGCCCGGCATAAAAGCGTTTGGCCGCGGCCTGGTCCGTCGTGCCCAACTCCATCCAACAGAAGCTCCCGGAGGTGTGCGAATCGATGTGGGGCATGGGGAACCTCCCTGAGCGATTCTAGCGCGTTTCCCGGAGGCAAACCGGGGCATCCGCCTTGAAAATTCAAGGGATTCATAGTTGACGGCGCAGTATCGTTCCCATAACATGATGGGGAGGTTCGACATACCGTTTCCATGCGAAACGTAAATCCAGCGCCGCCCGCGAGTACGACCCCGGAAATTCCGGATAAGCTCTACTTCCGCATCGGTGAAGTCAGTCATCTGGCCGGTGTTGAGCCGTATGTGCTTCGCTACTGGGAATCCGAGTTCCCCTCCCTGGTGCCGAAGAAGTCAGGTACGGGTCACCGCCTCTACCGGCGCAAGGATGTCGAGATGGTGCTGGAGTTGAAGCGGCTGCTCTACGAGAAGCGCTTCACGATTGAAGGCGCGCGGCTCTACTTGGATCAGAACAAGAAGAAGGCCGCGGTGAAGACCGCCGCCGTGCCCAAATCGCAAGGCGACCTATTCGGTCCCCCGCCGCCCGCGCCCGCCGCGTTGGCCGGCATCCGCACGGAACTTGCGGAAATCCTCAAGCTCCTCAGCTAGGCCGCTCCCTTACCGCAACCGTTCGCGATCCGTTATTGTTTCGGCGGAGGCGGAAGTGTGCCGCCGATGAACCCGCCGACACTTCCGCGCCCCGTGGACGGCGGGGAGGGCACCGTGTTTTGCGATCCCGCGCCGGGGTTGATTCCGGGGCCGCCCGGATTGAGCGCACTTCCGGGCTGGCTTCCCTGGAGCGGCGAGCCCGGCTGATTGGTTCCCTGGCTGTTCACTCCCGCCGCCCCCATCGCGCTCTTCGCTTCTTTGCTCTGGTCGTAGAGGAACTCCCACTCGTCGTAACGGGTCCGCTCGTTGTAGATCTTGATGCCGGTGGCCTCGCGCTTCGACGCCACGCCGGCAATACCCGGGCCGAGTCCGCCTTGCCCCACGCCTTGCCCGCCGGGCAAGCCGCCTTGGCGTGGAGTAGTCAGAATGGAGCGAATAAGGTCCGCCGCCGCTGCCGGAACCTGCCCAGGACCGCCGGACGGAAGGCCGCCCGGAGTTCCGGGCATTCCAGCAGCCATACCCGCCGAACCCGGAATCGTGGGTCGCTGCGCCCCTTGCGTGGGCATGGTCTGTGGCGCGCCGCCCCCGATGAAGCTTCCCACGCCGCCTTGCTGCGAATTCGACACGCCACCCGGCGCGGGAATCGAACCGCCAATGAAGCCGCCCACCGATGAGCCACTGGACGTGCCGCCGGAGGCGCCGCCCTGCTGGCCTTGCGGCTGCGACTGGATCGGATTCGCGGGCCGGAAACTCGGCATTCCCGGAATGCCCGGCGCACCGGGAATCACCGGCGGCGCGCCCGCCTGCCCGGGAGCGGCAGGCACGCCATAGGCGCCGCCCGGCATTGCGCCCGGCTGGCCGGCGGGCTGATTCGGATCTCCCGGCGGCGCGTTCGGATCGGCGTGCACGCCTTCCCCACCCTGGCCCGAGTTGATCGCCGGACGATCGCTCGCGCGCCGTTGCGTAGCCGGATTCTGCGCATTTGGATCGGTGTTGTTCTCCGGCGGCCTGCCAACGAAACCCAACTCGCCGATGAAGGTCTGCTTCGTCTTTTCGCCTTCGCCGTCTTTCTTCGGGCCGTAGACTTTGGAGTCCGGGAAAACACTCCCGTCGAAGTGAATCAGCCGCCACTCGGTATCGCCGGTGAACGGGTCTTTGTAGCGCTGCCGCAGGTACCGCTTGTCCTGATACTTTTCCAACTCGTCGAGCGTCTGCGGATACTTCTTGACCGTACGCGCGAACACCTGGATGGCGCGCTGATACTGCTCGCCGCGGTCGATCAGCAGTTGTTCTTTGGAACGCAGCGCCTGTTGCGCCAGGCGCGGGGCTTCCAAGTAGAGCGTCACCACCACGGCGGCCGCCATGGCGAACACCAGCAGCATGGCAAATCCGCGTTGATCCCGGCGTTGCGCTCGTCTTCTCATGCGGGTTGTACTTCCCTAAACGTTCGGCACCAGTTCCAAGGGCAGCGACTGCTGATGATTGTGCTGCACATCTTCCACCATCGCCGAGTTGATGCCAATCCTCAGCACCTTGAAGCGCGCTTTCATTGTCTCACCCTCGCCGGCCACGAAGATATCCTCTCCCTGCAGGAAGAACGCGCGTTTTTCGCCGCCCGCGCGGCCGGATGGCGGACGTGCCGCAGCAGGGCGTCGGGGATC
>CAYUZM010000236.1:0-7799 GCA_964449665.1 uncultured Solibacteraceae bacterium | reverse complement strand
GGCCCGGTGGTCATCCACGCCATCGCTCGCTTGAGGGGGGCAAGTTGTCGCGCCATGGGCCGCAGGCTGGATAAATAGGAGTCCACATCGAATCCATGTGCGCGGAGCGCGGATTCCGAGGCAAGGCCGCAAACGTTGGTCGCGCCGCCCTCAACCTGGTTGATGCCGACGTATGTGCGAGGTGCGAAGAAGAGAGTCAAGGGGTCCGCTGGAACCCCCTTGAAGTGTGCCTTAAATCCAAACAGGCGATCATTGCCACGCGACCGGCTGTGCGCCCGGGTCCCGGTCTGATTGCTTGCGGGGATCTGGGGCACAATCGGTGCCTGTCTGCCATACGCGACGACGGCCGGCTTGCCAGTAGGCATCGGCCCCCGTTCCCGATGGAGACGAACACCGAGCGAAAGTGCACGCCCTACTAACATCTGGTCTAGGGCGTATCGGCTGAGGCCAAAGGCCGGCTCCGGCAGCGGCGCGCGAATCGTGCGTTCTCCAAACTGGAGGACCAGTTCCCGATAGCGCACCGGTCCAAGCGCAAGGAAGTCATCGGCGAGTCCGAACGAATCCAGAATCGGCAGGACCCCAGGCGAAAGGAACTCCCCGCACACTTTGTGTCGAGGGAAGGGTGATGGGTCGTAGAGATCCACGTCCGCCCCGCAAAGCCGTGCCGCGATCGCAGCCGCGGCGCCAGCGGGTCCGGCTCCGTGGACCTCGATGTCCGCCACGGGCGTGGCTCTCAAAACCCTCCGGCATCCGTCGTGCGGCCCTGCTTGGCAAGAGACGCGCGAAGTCCGCGTTTCGCCCCGGCGCTTTCGGGATACTGTTCGAGCGCTTCGCGGAAGGCGCGCTCGGCGAGTTGCGGCTTGTTGTATTCCAGGGCGCGGGCTCCGAGAACTTCGAGCACCGGGCGCGGATACATGGGCGGCTCGTTATAGCGTGTGGAGCGCTCCGCCTTGGCGGCGGCTTCAAGATCGCGGAGGCCAGCGTCGACGTCGCCCTCGGCGAGTTTCATTTGGGCGCGCAGTTCGTCGTGAGCGACGCGCACGGGAACCAGCGCGGCAGGCCGCGCGATGGGGCGGAGGTCCTCAATAGCCTTGCGCATCTCCCGTTCGTCGGTTTGCGCGGAGGCGTTGTCCTTCTTGGCAAGATGGGCAAGCGCAACGGCCCAGGCGCGCCAGGCGCGTTCACGAGGCTTGTCATGGACCGGGAGCGTCGAGCCATCGAGAATGAGGTCCCACTTTTCGTTCTGCACGAGCGTTCGCAGCACGGCGAACCAGCCCTGGCGATAGGCCGTGCGGTAGTTGTCGGCCTGCTTGGCCTCGCGCGGGGTTTCCTTGTAGGCGAGCAGGCTGCGCGCGGCGTCGATGGCCTTCTCGTAGTCGCCCCGGAAGCTATAGGAGGTAGCGAGGAAGTGTACGTTATGCCCGTGGTGGCCGTTGCCCGCCAGCGAATCCTCGTTCATCCAATAGACTTCATTCTTCGCCGCGGCGGCAAAGGCGTTGGCGGCGTCGTCCCAGCGCCCGGTTTGGGCGTAGATGTGGCCCGGCATGTGGAGGCCGTGCGGGATGTTCCAGGCCAGTTTGCCGTAGCGTTCGCAGCTCAGCCAAGCATCTTTGGCGAATGTGGAGCCTTCAAAGCCGTGAATGATGTAGTGATTGACGCCGGTGTGCTGCGGAGCGTCGTTAAGCAGCGCACGCAGAAGTTCGGCGGCTTCCATCGAGCCCGCGCGCGGTGTCTTGGCGGGAAGCTCAAAACCACTCATGATGTGCAATGCGAGGTACGAGCGCGCTTCCACCTCTTTCGGATACTTCTCGATCAGCTTGCGCAGCGCCGCAACATAGCCGGGATTGGCGTCGGTCTGCGTAATGTCCCGGCGGGCAAACGTCGTGGCGATGTAGAGCTTTTCCAGATCGGTCGCCCTGCCGGGCACGAGCGAAAGTTCGAGGGCCTTCTTCGCGGCCGCCACGGCGCGGGCTTCGCCACCATTAGGCGGTTCCTTACGCGGCTTGGCGTCGGGGTCGGCGCCATTCACCAAGTCCAGTTGGAACCCAGGGCGAAAGTCGCCCGCGGCCACCATGGCAATTCCCCAATGCGGCATGGGAGCGGATGGGTCGAGCGCGGCCGCTTGCAGAAAGCTTCGCTCCGCTTCACGGGCCCAGAACGAGTGCATCTGGGCGACTCCCTGATTAAAGAACTTCTGCGCTTCGGGGCTGTTCGTGGTGATCTTGAACTCGATGGGCCCTTGGCCTTCGAGGAGCTTGGCCGGAAGCGAAGGCGGAACGGCACCCGGAGGGGGAGCGCAAGCGTCGGCTTTGGGAGTGGGTTGCGCGGCAAGGCTGGCGCCGAGGACGAGGAGGAGAAAGGTGTTTCGCATGGAGAACTCCTGAAAGTGATGGTAGCGGAAGCGCGCCATGGAAACCAATCGTCAAATTGTGCATGCTCACGGGTCCGTGTCGATGCGCGTAGACCGGTCTCGCCAATGAATCGTCGTACCGACCATATGCCGGTTGGCTACGGCGCGGGATCTGCCATCTTCGAAGAAGTATCCAAGGTCCACCGACAAGCTGCCGCCGATCGTTCGCCGCAGGCCCGCCGAATAGCGCACGCTCCGCAGTCCGCCCGCATCGACAAAAACCTCCACACCGGCATAAGGAGCGGTGTTGCCTGGCGGAGTGAATCGGACGCGGTTCCTGAATCGCGTGAAGTCCGGTCCGTCAATCCGCACGTGGCGCTCAAGGAGACTCCTGCCGTCGATCTCCACCGTGCGATTCCACAAAACTCCCTCGACGCCACCGAACCAGCGATGCGTGGTCGACCACGAGCCGGGTTGTTTGGCCCGTGTGTAGTAATACCCGGCGATCACGGTGATGCGTTCCTGCACATCGATGTTGAATATTGGACCGGTACGAATCTGCGCAACGCCTCCACCTTCGGGTGTCGTCCGTACACGGAAATGCCAGAGTGGCTCCACGGGACCAATAGCGACGGAGGAGTCGAAGATATGCTGAGTCTGCACCTCTGCCGGCGCCGGGAATAACGCGGAGGAGAGCAGGCACACGACGATTGTCTGGAATCGTGTCCAGGAAGAGTTTCGTGGCGTCGGCCGCATCCGTTCCCACGTTAGCGTACCGGTGGGTTATGGGACGCAAGAACTTTGACCCTACAATCGCGTTGCACGGCGGCGGCACGGGACAGCTTTCGGCCGGAGTAGGCCGCCCGGGGACGGCGCAGTGGGGCGTCCGGCGGGAACGGCGAAGCGTTGCCGGCGCGATCCGCTTCTCCGCGTTAAACGACGGCCGAGCCCGCTCATGAGTCACGGCGGAAGCAAATTCCTCACACCGTGCCGGGAGAGTCAGCAATCCTGGAGCCACGCAGATCGCAGAGCGTCTCCAGCAGCGCGTCGATTTCCGGCTGAGCACGAAGATAGTAGCCCGCGTGCGTGCGTGCCTTCCAACCAATTCGAACACCCACCACATTGCCCCCGATCGCGAATGCTTCCTCGTCATTCTCGTCGTCACCGGCGTACAGCACCCAGTCGCATCCCAACCTGTCCCGCTCGGCGCAAAGCGCGGTTCCTTTGTGCGGATCGCCGGCTACAGCGACGTTCACTACCTGCTTTCCCCCGAACACGCGTGCCTGCTCCAGATTCCGTGCCACGCCGAGTATCAGGCGTTTCGCCTCCTGTTTTTGCGGCGCGAGACGGTAGTGAACCGCGAGCGAATGGCCCTTGTCCTCGATCCACAGCCCCTCATGAGCGCCGAGTTCGGCCTCCAAGGCGGCCTTCCATCGCGGGACCTGCGCGTGGCCGTTCGCGCTGGACGTATCGGTTTCGGCACCGTGGCTGCCCAGCACGCGATCAATTCCGGCATCCCGCAGCTTCTCCATAACGTCGGCACGAGCGCGGCCCGAAACAACCACGCATGGATAGAGCGATGCGAGTCTGGTCAACCGCCGGCGGGTGCCCGCGGGCAGCATCGCCATCCCGGGATGATCGACGATGGGCGCGAGCGTTCCGTCGAAGTCGAATGCGCAAAGCGTTCGCCCCGCGGACAGCTTTTCCAGTACCGGCCTGGAGGCGCGAGAAAGCAGGTAGCGCATGTTTAGACGGAGGCGCCCGCGGGCGCGCGCGTGGTGAGGCGCGCCGACGGCCGCTCCTGATCCCGCAGCCGCGCGGCGTCAATGAGCATCTTCCCGGCCCAACGGTAGACGTTGAACTGGCTGAGCAGCGTGCGCATGGAGCGCATGCGGTCTCGCTGTTCCTCTGACGGCATGGTCAGCGCATGCGCCAGCGCATCGCTGCTGGCTTCCAAATCGTATGGATTCACGATCAGCGCCTCGGTCAGTTCGCGCGCCGCGCCGGTAAACTCACTTAGCACAAGCACGCCTCTCAGATCCGTGCGGGACGCCACAAACTCCTTGGCAACCAGGTTCATTCCATCGTGCAGGCTGCTCACGTAGCAGACGTCGGCGGCGCGGTAGAAGCGGTAGACATCGGCGGGCTCGAAATGCGACCGCAGGAGAATCACGGGCCGGTAGCCAGGCGCTCCGAAGCGCTCGTTGATGCGGCCGGCCAGTGAGGTCACCACGTCGTTCAACTGCTGGTAACGCTCGATTTTCGTACGGCTGGGCGCGGCCAATTGAACGAAGCTGAAGCGGCCGCGGAACTCGGGGAATCGCTCCAGCAGGAGTTCCACGGCAAGCAGGCGTTCCTCGACGCCCTTTGTATAGTCAAGCCGGTCGACCCCGATACCCAGTAGCGTATTTGGCTTCAGTCCGAATTCGCTCCAGATCTGGGCCCGGCACTCGTCCGGGCTCGGCGAATCCTCAGCCCAATGGACCGGCCACTCGATGGCGATCGGGTAGGGCCGCACCAAGGTCCGCTGTCCGCGCATCACGACGGCGTTGTTCTCACGGTCAATGCGCGTTTCCAGGTAGCGGTCCACCGAATCGAGGAAGTGGTTGCAGTGCAGGGGCGTATGGAATCCGACGATGCTGCTGCCCAGCAGTCCGTCCAGCAGTTCGTGACGCCAGGGACAGATCCCCATTCGCTCCGCGTTCGGCCACGGAATGTGCCAGAACGTGAGGACAGTCGCCGCCGGCAGCCGCTCGCGAATCATGGCCGGGGCGAGTGCGAAGTGGTAGTCCTGAACGAGAATAATCGGATCGTCGGAGTCGACCTCTTCGCACACCGCGTCGGCGAAGTGCTGGTTGACACTGCGGTATTGCCGCCAATCCTCGGCGCGAAAGATCGGCCTCGTGTGGGCGATGTGACATAGCGGCCACAGCCCTTCGTTGGAAAATCCGTAGTAGTAGCCCTTCTCCTGTTCCTCGCTCAGCCACACACGGCGAATATGGTAGGCCTCCTTGCCCGGAGGCACGCGAACGTGATCGGCGCGGTCCACCGTTTGGCGGTCGGCCGTGCCCGCGCCGTGGGCCACCCAAACACCCGAGCAGGCGAGCATCACCGGCTCCAGCGCCGTCACAAGACCGCTCGCCGGGTGTTTAACGCGTATGGACCCATCGTCTTGCCGTTCGTGAATGTACGGCTCCCGGTTGGAAACGATCACCACGCGTTCCCCGCGCAGGTAGTGGTTCAAGGTCTGTTTCAGGCGTCGCGCGGTCCACTGTCCCTGGCTCTCCTCCCGTTCACTAGCCATGTGCCGCACCATCTCCCGCATGTCTCGCAGAATCGGCTGAAATTCGCTTTTCCCCGCGCCGCCGGACCGCAGCATTCTCCTCAATTCGGCGCTCCAGCCCGAGCGGGCACGCCGGGCGTAGTAGACAAACGACACGGCAGCCGCAACGCCCAGCATAAGTACCGCAAGCAATACGAAGGCGCGCGCCTGAGAGACGCGCCCGTCCACGAAACTGAGATCGTGCAAGAGCATCGCGAATCCGAGAGATCGCCCCTGGAATGCCACCGGCATCGCCAGCAGATGCACGCGTCCGGCGGGCAGCAGGCCGATTGTCGTCCATTCACGAAGTGCCCCGCGCGCGGCATCGGTCGAGCGCATCCGGGCGCCCACCGTTCCACAAGCGAACTCCTCGGGAAACCCCGGCGTCGCGATGCGCAGACCGGCGTCCCCATTGCAGAGGGCTACGCCGATTACGCGCTCATCGCGCGCCAATTCCATCAACTGCTTTTTCAGGTTTTCATCGTCAAACCATGCCGATGCGACCGATTGGCGTGCACTCACCATCACCAATTCCGCGCGCGCGTTGATGTCGCGTTCGAACCACTCCGTGGCGGTTGATTGCAATACGCCAGCCGCGGCCCAGGTCACAATCGCCATGCAGGCAATGAACGCCGGGACAAACCGAGTCATGCGTGGCATGCTTATATTGTCACATTAATAGACCTAAATGAACCAACAGAACGTGCGTGCAATGCGGCTCGAGGAAATGGGAGTCATTGGAAATTGCCAGTATTCGGCGCTTGTGGACGTGCGCGGGGATGTGGTTTGGTGCTGCCTGCCGCGGTTCGATTCCGAGCCGGTCTGCTCGACGCTGCTCGATGCCGAGGCGGGAGGCCACTTCCGTATCGGCCCGGGCGACGGCGAAACAGGGACGCAAAGATACATCCAGAGTACAAATATCCTCGAAACAAGCTTTGAGACCCCGACGGGTTCGTTTCGTGTCATCGATTTCGCGCCCCGATTTCTTCAGTTCGACCGTGCGTTCCGCCCCACACAGATGATCCGCATTGTCGAGCCCATCGAGGGAACGCCCCGCATCTCAGTGATTTGCGAGCCCCGCCTGGGATGGTCCAAACAGCGCCCGTCGATCGTCCCCGGCTCGCACCACGTTCGGTACGATGCCCTCTCCAGTCAACTCCGGCTGACCACTGACATGCCCATTTCCTACCTCGGTGGCCAGCCGTTTACGCTCACCGGACGGCAGCACTTCGTGCTCAGTTGGGGCTCGCCTGTAGAGGAGCCGCTGGCCCCGCTGTGCGAGCGTTTCCTCAGCGAAACCACCCGATACTGGCAGGTCTGGGTGAAACACTGCGATATTCCGCCGCTGTTCCAGCGCGAAGTCATCCGCTCCGCGCTGGCGCTGAAGCTGCACTGCTTTGAGGACACCGGGGCCGTCATCGCGGCCATGACGACCTCCATTCCCGAGTCGCCCGGCAGCGCGCGCACGTGGGATTACCGCTACTGCTGGCTGCGGGATTCCTACTATGCACTGAACGCCTTTGGCTTGCTCGGCCATTTCGAAGAGCGTGAGAATTTCGTGCGCTACCTTCTGAACGTTGCGGGCGGCGCGCCGGGCTTGAATCTGGCGCCGCTCTACGCCGTGGATGGATCGCAGAATCTGGAGGAGTCGATTCTGGAAGACTGGCCGGGCTATGAAAACGAGAAACCGGTGCGCATCGGAAACGCCGCCGCCAAGCATCTCCAACATGACGTCTACGGCGAGATGGTGCTCGCGCTGACACCGATCTTTCTGGACGAACGCATGAATGCGGAACGGTCGCGCGCGGCCTTCGATCTGATCGAAGGCCTGGCGCGGAAAGCGGTGTCGCTGGCTGGGGCACCGGATGCGGGCATCTGGGAGTACCGCACCGAATGGAAACCGCAAACCTTCTCCAGCCTCATGTGCTGGGCCGCGGCCGACCGCATGGCGGGCATAGCCGACCGGCACGCGCCGGCCAAATCGGTGGAGTTTCACGCGGCGGCCAGGAGCATCCATGACCAGATCTGCCGCGAGGCCTGGAACGAACCGATAGGCAGTTTCGCCGGGCACTACGGCGGCAGCGAGTTGGACGCCGTCACCAGCGCCACCATCTGCTGCGAGCCGGT
>CAYUZM010000235.1:0-7835 GCA_964449665.1 uncultured Solibacteraceae bacterium | reverse complement strand
CCGGGGATGGTGAGGAGGTCGCCGGGGGCACCGTTGAGGGGGACGGAGTCGAAGGACAGGAGCGGGGCGGGGAAGCTGGGGGCGGGCACCAGTAGGAGCAGGGCAAGCAGGGTCGCGGTGCGAGCGGCGCGAAGGGCCATGGCAGGCATTGAGTTTTCTCCCTCTGAGAACAATTGCGTGGGCCCGGCGGGGCCCCAATCTGCATACAGCATATCTCCAAAAGTACTAGGACGAAAGTTCTATTTCGAGAGAATTGCCGCCGAGTGTGGAAGGTGATAGCCTCTGCGCAGAGGTGTTTCCATGACGATGGACCGGCGTCGGTTTTTGGTTGCGGCGGGTGCGGGTGCCGCAGGTACGGGTGCGGCGAGTGCGGCGCCGGGTGCCCAGAAGGGCGCATATAAGGTAGGGATCACGACGAACACGCGGGGCGGTTGGGAGAAGGATGTTTGGCTGAGTTTTCGCGAGTCGCGCGAGGTGGGGTACCGGTGGGTGGAGAGCTTTTGGAGCTACTTCACGGCGTTTGACGGGAAGCCGGCGGAGTTGAAGGCGAAGGTGGAGGGGATGGGGGTGCGGTTCACGACCATCTCGAATTCGGGTCCGATGGAGATGAACTTTCAAGATCCGGCAAAGCACGAGAAACTGCTGGCCGATCATGTGAAGCACGCGAGGTTCATCAAACAGTTGGGTTGCGATCACTTGAAGATCAATCTGGGCGGGCGGCGGCCAACCGGGACGACGCCGGAAGACCTGGTGCAGATATCGCAGGTGCTGGACGAGTTGGGGAAGCGGACGCAGGCCGAGGGGGTGCGGCTGGCGATTCACGCGCATATGTGGTCGCAGTTTGAGAACCGGAAAGAGATCGACTTTGTGCTGTCGCACACCGATCCGAAGCGGGTGTGGTTTGTGCTGGACACGGGGCACATCACGATGGCGGGGATCGATCCGGTGGAGTTGACCAAGACGTTGGGGCACCGGATTGTGGAGTTCCATTTGAAGGACTGCAAACCAGAGAACAAGGGCGGGGCGAGGGCGCGGCTGGACCGGCCGGACATGATGACGGATCCGCCGTTTTTTCCGCTGGGCAGCGGCGGTGTGGACTTCAAGGGAATTAAGGCCGAGTTGGACCGGATTGGATGGAAAGGGGCGTGGACGGTGGAACTGGATAGCTCACCGTTCCGTCCACCACAACAGAGCGCCAAAATCAGCTACGAGTACATTCGAAAGGAACTAGGGCTCGATCCGGGGGCATCTTAGAGTAAGCCCCTGCAGAAACGCTGGCGGTCAGTCGATATGACGGGTGAAGACAATCCAGCATAGTGGAAGCGAGGGCGGTTCAGAGTGTGATGGACCGTGCCGGAAGCGATCGGCCGTGACCGGTTCCGGTGGTATGCTGAGAGTGAATCGAAGAGAGGCATCGTTTGGACGAGAAGCTCAAAGAATTGATGCAGGAGTTGGGTAACGCGATCAATGAATCGCTTTCCGACTCGGAGAGGATCGCCGCGGCCATCGGTGAAATCCGGCGGGCCGGTTACGACGTCTTCCTCGTCCTGGAAGCAACCATCGGTTTCAACAAACGTACCGACGACGGCGACAACGAAATGGATGAGCCGGCCGAGGCGACGGTGGGTACGGCGCCGGGCAAAATTGTCTGGACGTCGCAGGATCAGAAGTTTCTGCGTGCGCTGAAGATTACGGCCGAAGGCGAAGACGAGTAAGGGGGGACCGCTCCCTCGTGGTCGCGGCTCGGTTTGGATGGGCGCGTTGGTTTGAACGGGCGAAGTTGTTCAACGTGTGCGGGTGTTCAACGAGTGCGGGTGTTCAACGAGTGCGCGTTGGTTTGATGAGCGCGGCCTAGTTTAGAAGTTCCTGATATACCTTCCAAGTTTGTTCCACAGCGGATTCCCAACTGAAGCGGCGGGCGCGTTCATAACCCGCAGCGGCCAACTGTTCGCGGAGAGTCTGCACTTCCATCAGCGTCGATAGCCCTTCGGCGATCGAATTCACTTCCTGCGGATCGACGAGGAGAGCCGCGTCACCGGCGACTTCGCGGAGCGCGCCGTGGTGTGAGGTAAGCACGGCCGCGCCGGAGGCCATCGCTTCGAGAACGGGGATACCGAAGCCTTCGTCGAGCGAGGGGAACGCGAAGATGGAGGCCTCGGCGTAGAGGCGGTTCAACTCATCGGCGGAGACGTAACCGGGCTGGACGATGTCACGGGCGCGGGGGCTTTCGGCGATGCGGCGTTGGATGCGATCGCTTTCGAAGCCGGTGCCGCCGGCGAGGACGAGTTTCCAACCGGGCGGCGTGCGTTCGAAGCCTTCGACGAGGCGCGCGGTGTTCTTGCGTTTCTGCATGGCGCCGACGGTGAGGATGGTTTTCGCGCGTTCGGATTGCGGCGGGCCGGGTTCGCGGGGCGCGACACCGTGCGGGACGACGCGAATGCGCGCGGGGGGAACGGAGAGCAGTTCTTCCACTTGCAGGGCGGTGAAGCGGGAGACGGCGATGATGAGGTCGCTGCGCGTGGCGGCGTCGCGGGCCTGGGCGGCGAAGCGGGCACGGAAATCGGGGGTGGAGTAGTCGGCGGTCATCACGAACAGGTCGTGGAAGGTAGAGACGGTGCGGCCGCGCGGCTTGGCGGGAAGGCGCTGGTTGAGGCCGTGGTAGAGATCGGCGAAGGGCGTCCAGGAATCAAAGAGCGGGCGGCGCGAGACGTGGCGGGGAACGACGATGGAGTAACTGCGCGCCCAGCGATGGGGGCGGTAGCACCAGACGTAGTTCGCTTCGGAGTGTTGCGTCGCCAGACCGTCGAGGATGCGGCGCGAATAGACACCGACGCCCGAGAGGTGGCTGCCAACGCTATAGGTGGCGTCCAGCGCGATTCTCAAACGACATATTGTCGCATGTAGCGGCAGTGGCGCTGAGGCGGCGGTGCTGGCCGAGGATTTCGTTCAAGTGGAGTTCGAACTCGGTGGCGCAGAGCGCGGGGCTGAGGAGCTTCACGATGGGCGTGGGCGAGGACATGGCGAGGCGGCGTTCGAGTACGAGCGCTTCGTCCTGGCTGGCAAGAAGAGACGCGGCGGCAAAGCGATGCTGGCTGAGGCGCGCGGTGAGGTCGCAGGGTTCGAAGAGGCTGCGCCAGGCTTCGGCGAGAGCGAGGTCGGCGAGGTCGTCATCGGCGGCGGCGGAGAGCGTGGTGAGCGCGAGGGCGAGATACATGCCGTGGCGCGCGGCCATTTGCGCGTCGCGTTGGGCGAGATGACGGAAGCCGCGTTCGTTGTAGAGCTGTGTGAGGTCGTCGTGTAAGGCGAGCGACTGGCGCGCGCGAGTGACCTTCTGGCGTTCCATGGCGCAGCGGAGGGCGCGCATCATTGGCCAGCAGTCGAGGTCTTCGAGCAGAAGGTAATCTTGCGCGCCTTGGCGGAGGAGGCTGAGGGCGAGCGGCTCGTCGGCGGCGGGTGCGAGCAACACGAGAGGCGTGTCGGGCGCGGTGGCGCGCAGGTGGAGAAACGCGGGCAGGGGTTCGCCATCGGCGCCGGCGAGGTTGAGCAGCATGGCATCGAACCTTTGTTCGGCGAGAAGATCGCCCGCTTCGACGGTGTCGGCGGCGAGGATCATGCGCATGGATTGGGTCCAGCCGCGGCGGAAGCGCGTCTCTTCAAATTCGGTGAACGCTTCTTCCACTAGGCGGATGCTATCCGGCTGTGAGTCTACGAGGAGGATGTCAAGATACTGGCTTCGCATGTCGTGTTCGGAGAGATTCCCACGTTGGTAGTGCTGCATGGCGGAGAACTTTCTCTTGCGATTAGACGGCGAGCTGATATTCCTTGAGTTTGCGGTAGAGAGTGGTTCGCCCGATCCCGAGAAGATGAGCGGCCACCCCGCGGTCCCCGTTTGTATATTCGAGGGCCCGCAGGATGGCGCGCCGTTCCATTTCGATGAGTGGGAGAATCGGAACGTCGTGGCCGGCGGGGCGCTCGGGAAATTCGGCGCGGGCCGGAGGTTTCATCATCAGAGTGGATCCGACGGCGGCGGCCATGGTGAGAGCGCGGCGGGCATGGATGGAGTTCTGCACGGGCGACGGCAGATCGTTCTGATGGAGCATGGGGCCGGTGTTGATGGCCACCATTTGCTGAATGCAATTTTCGAGTTCGCGCACGTTGCCGGGCCATTCGTAGGCGTGCATGGCGTCGCGCACTTCGGGGGTGAGAACGTGGCTATTGCCGTAGACGCCGAGGAAGTGATCGATTAAAGGATCGAGGTCGTCGAGGCGCTCACGCAGGGGCGCAAGGCGCAGGGTGACGACGTTCAACCGGTAATAGAGGTCGCGGCGGAAGGCGCCGCGGTCGACTTCTTTGGCCAGGTCGCGGTTAGTGGCGGCGACGATGCGGAAGTCGGAACGCTTTTGGTGGAGCGAGCCGACGGGGCGGAACTCCTTCTCTTGTAGGACACGCAGGAGCTTGGCTTGCATGTCGAGCGGAAGTTCACCGATTTCATCGAAGAAGGCGGTGCCGCCGTTGGCCATCTCTATTAAGCCGAGCTTGGAGCCGACGGCGCCGGTGAACGCGCCGCGGGCATGGCCGAATAATTCACTCTCCATGAGCGGACCGACGAGACTGGAGCAATCGATGGTGACGAACGGGCCTTGGCCCGAGACGTTGTGGATAGAACGCGCAACCAGATCCTTGCCCGTGCCGGTTTCCCCCAAAACCAGTACGGGCCAACGTCCAACTGCAACCTTTTCAATATTTTGGAGCACCTGCTGCGTCTTCGCAGAGCGACCTACAATCCGCACGGGATTGCTCTCACTGATTTCCCTCATTGACCCTGATCTCCCTCCAAGGGCACTGACAAACATCAAATAGCTAGTGCGATGGCTAAGGGATTACTCTAGGGCAGATTGCAGAATTCCCCAAGACCACACAAGGTGTATATCTGAGGGTTTATTGAGGCCATCCCCCTCCCCCTAATAGGGGTATTTCCGTAGGACGTACTGTACTAGCGGGAGAGTGGCGCATCTTGCCGAACTACAAAGGCTTCGGGAAAATCAAGGCGTATTTGGGTGGCGGCGGACTCGGCGGAGGCTTCGTCTGGGAACTCACCTACGACCACCCTCCATGTGGGGATCTGAGTATCTCTTAATATAAGGTTGGCTTTTCCGAAGCGGGCCTGGAGGGTGGAGCGGAGCTCTTCGGCGCGGGCGCGGTCACGGAAGGCTCCGATTTGGACACCGAACAGTTCGGCGGTAACGGGAGGAGGGGGCGGAGGCGGTTCGAGGGGACCGACGAGCGGCGGCGGGGGTGGACCGATCTGTGGCGGGGGTGGAGATCCGGCAAGGGGCGGCCTCGATTCACCGGCGGGTGGCTTCGATTCATTCGCGGACGATTTCGATTCGCCGCGCGATGGCTTCGGTTCGGAGAGCGCGGCGCGCGAGTACGATTCCGGGACGATGGCATCGCGCGGATCGATGACTTTCAACTTCACCTTGGCGATGCCGGAACCGATCATGTCGATGTTGCGAGCGGCGGCCTTGGAGAGATCGATGATGCGGCCTCGCACGAAGGGACCTCGATCGGTGATGCGCACATCGATTTCTTTTCCGTTATCGAGATTGCGAACGCGAACCCAAGTGTCGAAGGCGAAGGTGCGATGAGCGGCGGTGAGTTTTTCCATGTCGTAGACTTCACCGTTCGCGCTTCGTCTTCCGTGATAGGGCGGACCATACCAGCTTGCGATTCCCGATTCTGTTTTGCCGATGCGCGGAGGCTTGGCGATGCGCGCGCGTTTGCGTCCGCAGGCAGTGAAGAACAACGCAAGCGCGATGAGCGCGAGAAGAAGATGCAGGGAAGCGCTTCGTGCGCGCATAAAACCTCTAGAACAATTCTAGAAAGAAACGTTGTAAAACAGGGAAGGCATGTTTCGTGGCATCGGCGTTGACGCTCGCATACGATTTTTTTCTTGACATTGCAATTCAGAGACCTTATATATAAAGCACGCTGCGATCTCAAATGGGATCGCAAATTTTGATGTTAGGGAGAATGAGTCGATGAAGAATGCGACCAAGAAGGCCGCCAAGAAGGCAGTGAAGAAAGCTGTCAAGAAGGCTGCCAAGAAGGCCACGAAAAAGGCCGCGAAGAAGAAGTAAGCTTCGCTCCCCATCAGGGGACGCAGCAAACAATTCAAAAAGAGAGCCCCTCGCGAAAGCGGGGGGTTTTCGATTTTAGAGAGTCTCTTCCTTCCTCCACAACACGGCGCGGAACGTCTCGCCCATTCCATACAACAGAGTCTTTAATTGCATCCGGAGGCCCGCCGCCATTGGTTCCGGTGCATCGAGCGCGGAGGCGAAGGAGTCGTCTTCACCGATGCGCAGCAGCAGGCTCGCCATCGTTTCGAAGCGCTCTTCGCGGAAGCCGGAGGCGCGCGCGTCGGAGCGCAACGCATCGAAGTTGACGTGCGCGGTGATGTCGCAATCGCCGGGATGGGAGAGCACGTCATCGATGGCGGTGTGGCGGCGGTAGCTCATCAACGTTCCTTGGGGGAAGCGGATGAGTTCGCGGCGCGTGACGCCGTAGTCGATGGCGAGGAGCCAACCGTTCGACATGCGCGAGGCGAGATGTTGGAGCAAATTTTTTTGCGCCGTGTTCACTTCGGCGATCGAAAAATTTTCTTGCGGTCCGAAGCGATCGAGCCACTCGCGTTGCGCATCGGATGCGGCGCCTTCTTCCTTCCACGCGAACGATTCGCCGGTGACGGTGACGCGGCGTTCGATCCACGCGCCGTGTTTGCGAACGAAGACGTCGACGGGCAAAGCGTCGAAGAGTTCGTTGGCGAAGACGAAGCCGCGAAAGCGATCCGGCCAGGCGTTCCTCGTTCGATCGCGCACAACGGAGCGCTGCGCGCTCTGTGCGCTCGGGGCGTCCATATTCACATCGCGCACAACGGAGCGCTGCGCGCTCTGTGCGCTCGGGGCGTCGAGGGCGGTGGAGACGTCGACGGCGGTGTAGTCGGAGAAGAAGGGCCGCATGGCTTGGGCGCCGGCGCCCCAATCGAAGAAGCGTTCTTCACCGAGTTGATGCATGAGGCGCGCGATGAGGCGGCCGAAGACGGGCTGCACTTGGGTGGCGGTATAGAAGTCGCCGGAGGCGCCGAAGGGAGTGGTGTCGCCGGGCGTGTAGTGGCGGCGCGTGTAGTAGCCGAGCGTGGGGTGGTAGAGCGCTTCGGCCATAAATTTTGAGAAGGAGATTGATCCGGTTTCCGCGATCGCGTCGCGTATTTGTGCAGAGAGCAAGAGAGAAAACGTAGACGGCACGTAGAGACAACATTGTATGATGCGGCCATGAGCCCACCGGCAACGGTACGCGTCAAGTTGAGCTCGGAAGCGGCCGGATCGATCACCATTACCCCTGTGGTGATTCAGGAGATGGCTTTAGGCGATCTTCTGGAACATGTGCTCGCGACAACGGGCGGCAAGCAGCTGGAGCGGATTGGAGAGACGCTCAAGCGCGGCACGCTGGTGAGCGGCGCATCGCGGTTGCGCTGGGAGGGATTCGATGCGGAGATCGAAACCCTCTCGGCGCTGCTGAAACAATTCCCTGACCCCGATCCCGCGCGGCCTTTCCGGACGAAAGGCTGCCGCGGGATTGTTTTTTTGGGGCCGAAGGTGCACATCGAGCTGGCGCGCGAGGCGGCGGAGAAGCGGCGGTTTCTGCGGCGGCGCTCCTATTGGGACGCGGTGATGGAGTGCGCGGCGCATCCGGTTTACGATTCGTATTCCTATCGCGAGCGCGCGGATCTTTACACGGCGGCGCTGACGGACGAGCAGGAAAAGCGGCTTCGCGAG
>CAYUZM010000234.1:0-7852 GCA_964449665.1 uncultured Solibacteraceae bacterium | reverse complement strand
CCAGTTCAACTTGACTGGTAAGGTTGGCCGGCTCCACTTCACGCCCGACGGCACGCGCGCCCTCGCCGTCAACGAGAACCCCGCTACGGGAGCCGTTCTGTACTACTTGAACCTCGCGGCCGGCGCCGGCGGCCTGGCGACGATCCCGAATACGGACCCTGCCATCGGCAACGTGATCTTCGACAAAATCTACGTTCTCGGCAACAACCAGGCATATGGCGTCTCTTCCACCAACTCAAGCCCTTCCCGGCGCCTGTTCCGCATCACGCTACCGGATCTTCCGGCCCCCGGTGTGAACCTGCAATCCCCCACCGCCGTAGAAGCCGCTTTCGGCGGGCTCGACCCCATTCCGATCGTCGAAGGAATCACCTACAGCCGCGAATATCCGCAGGCGAAGCAACTCTTCGTATCGGCGCCCCTCAGCACGATCTCCAGCATTGCGCAGAGCGTCCTCTACCAGTTCGACATCCCCGGCAACAACAACAAAGTTTCGGAGATCAACCTCCCCTACACGCCGGGCTTGGCTCAATATGTAGATCCGGTCCAAAGCTCCAATACGGCCACGGTCGGGCAGGTGATCACGTACAACAACAACACGTCGGCCGTTCCGGTCAACAGCAAGGCGCTTCCCATTGGCGTCAAAGTGATGACCGCCAATGGTGAACCGATCTACGGCCTCCCTGTGGTCTTCAATGCGAACGTTGCCGGAGTCACCTTTGATGGCGGAAATACCGTCACTACCAACAAAGAGGGCTACGCCTTCGTCGTGTTGAATACTCCCGCCACCCAGGGCACGTTCAGTGTGACCGCCGCGCCTTCCGGCAGCAGCTTCGTGGTTGGCTTCACGCTCGTTTCCGGCGCCCCCACGAATCCTGGCGGCCCCGGCAACCCAGGCAATCCTGGAAGCGGATCGATCGAGGTGATCTCGGGCAGCGGGCTCATCATGATCTCCGGCAACCAGGCGCCCTCGAAAACGGTTGTGCAGGTTCTGGACGCCTCCGGCAAACCGATCCCCAACGTGGAAGTCCTCTGGCGTGTGACGAGTGGAAGCGGATATTTCATCGAAGGCTCGTCCCCGGGCGACGGCTCCTTTGATCGCACCACGATCACCGATGCCGCCGGCAAAACGGAGAATCAGTTCCAAAGCCAGTCGTTCATCGCCTCTTTGGGATCGATCTCCAACCAATCGACGGCAACCGCCAGTACCCTCTCGGGCAACGCCGAGATCTACATGACGACGATTGCGTTCAACGATTCCAACGGCGCGCCCGTCGGCAATCCCAGCACGCAATTCCGCCTGAACGGACTGACGTTCGACCAGGATCAACCGGAACCGCTCCTGCTGAGCGGCAAGATTGGTGAAACCCTCGCACAAGGCGTCACGGCGCGGTTCAGCTATCCTCTGGCGCAGGGTCCGATTCAGAACGCGGCGATTGAACTGGTGAACAACCA
Source organism: uncultured Solibacteraceae bacterium (assembly GCA_964449665.1). GTDB lineage: Bacteria > Acidobacteriota > Terriglobia > Bryobacterales > Bryobacteraceae > JAFLBB01. Next base: position 6,400 of record CAYUZM010000234.1, on the reverse strand, counting down.
GGATCCGGCGACCGGACCAGCGGCCCGCTGCGTCCCCAAGGCCACACCGCATAGCGGCGTGGATGGCGTAGCCGTCTGCGACGTCCAATTCTACGGCAAAGCCGGCGTAGGCAGCATCACGTTGAAGATGGGCGGTATCGGCGAAAAATCGATCAACCTCCGCGTCACGCCCGGCGACGCGAACACGCTCGTTGCGGTGCAGGGCAACGGCCAGTCCGTTAAACCCGGTGAAATCGCGCCGGCCACGTTCCAGGCCCGCGTGACCGATAACGCAGGTAATCCGCTGCAAGGCTTCCTTGTCCGCTGGCAGGTTGTGGGCGGCTCGGCAACATTTGGAACCACAGGCAACACGCAAACCGAGGGGATGTCGAACGCCCAGGGTTTGGTCAGTGTAACCGTGAAGGCCGGGAACACTCCGGGCCAGGTCACGATTCGCGCCAGCATCGTTGCCAGCGCCGCCCCGACCGCCATCGTCAACTTCACGATGAATGTCGTCCAGACCGCCACCCAGTTGCGGAAGCCCACAACGGGCAGCGGCGATAATCAAAACGCGTTCGTCAACGCCAATTTCCCCGCCGCTCTCGTAGTGGAGGTCCTAGACGCGACCAACACGCCCGTACAGGGCGCCACGGTCGATTTCTCGATCGTCAGCGGAACGGCAACGCTCACGTCGGCCGCAAGCGCGCAAACCAGCGCTTCGGGCCGCGCGCAGGTTACGGTTCGCGCCGGGGCCAACGCTGGACCAATCAGCATCCGGGCCGCGGTGGCCAACCTCACACCGGTTACCTTCACGCTCAACGTCAATCTACCCGGACCGCTCATCACGGCCAACAGTTTCCGTAACGCCGCCAGCGGCGAATTCGGATCGGTCACTCCGGGCGGACTTGTCACCATTACGGGCGAAGGTGTCGCGCCCGGCGTCACGGGCGTCATCTTCGGCAGCTCGCTGCTGGGAGCATGGCCTACCCGGCTGAACGGAGTGGAAGTTCAGTTCGGCAACACGCTTGCGCCCATCTATCGCGTGGCCAACCTCGACGGCGTCCAATCGGTCACTGTCCAGGCGCCGTTCGACCTCTCGCCCGGCTTCCCGGTTTCGGTTATCCTCCGTTCCGGCGGCGGATCCACGACCGTGAATAACATTCCGGTGGTCGACTTCCAGCCCGGCATCTTCGAAACCATCGATCAGAACAACCGGCGCTATGCAGTGGCGGTGCGGCCCAACGGGACCTACGTCACGCCTGAGAATCCGGCTCGCACGGGCGAAGTGATCCGCATCTTCGTCAACGGCCTCGGCCAAACCACGCCGCCGATCATCGCCGGACAGACTGGCTCCGGCAAGACGGTTGCGGGCGAAGGGGTCGTCGGACGGAACGACGCGGGCGTCCGCGTGGTATCGGCCGTCTACGGGCCGAATCTGGTAGGCATCTACGAGGTTGCCTTCGAGGTTCCGGCCGTCACGCAAACGGGCATCAGCCGGCCGCTGGCCGTCGTAATCGTCCGGCCGAACGGCCAGTTCGTCTACGGCAACGGGTCGACACTCCCGGTCAGCCAGTAGCGCGCGGCGGGCGCCTGCCGGCCTCGTGCCGCGCCAGCGCGCCCCAAACGACAAATGGTGCGCCTCGTCCTTGCGGAAGGGGCGCACCGTAACCAAGACACCGGAAACAGGGATGGGCCAATCAGGTCCATCCCTTTTCCGTTTCCCGAGCAGGAAAGCTAACTGATGGACGACGCCGCGGCGCCGTTACCGTACTTCATGAGCCGGGCGATCTCGACGGCGGTGACGTCGGGGTTATAGAGCGTCCATTCCAAACTGAAATTTTCCTTGATGCCGTTTCCCAGATCGGCGCTCAAATAGTGGAAGCTCCGGTTCCCGCCAATGTTGTTGATGTGGTCGGTCCAGTATTCGAATTGAATGCCGGAAGAGCTGATTCCCAACTTGTTGAGGCGGTCCTTCACCATGGAGATCGCGTCGTAGTCGAAGTCGGCCGCGTCCTCGGCCAAGGGCAACGACAGCGTATGGTTCACGCCGATGGACTCGGCCGGGCCGCCGGAACCGGGCGGGTCCACCGTGACAATATATTGCCGCGTGCCGGTCGTCCTGCCAGTATCTTGGCTCGGCATCTCCTGGATGCTCACATTGTTCGCGGAGGCACCGACGATCTTGGCCAGCTTGTTGCGCAGTTCCTGTTCGGTATCGGTGGACGCCGCCGCGCTCGCGCCGTTGGATGCGGTTGACGCCGGCGGAGTGGCCGTCCGGCCGCCGCTGGAATCCTGCAGCGCATCGCGAAAATCTCTTTGAAAATCAGCGTTTGCGCTGCCCCGGCCGCCCGCGGACGACGACGTTGCGTCAGCGGCGGAATTGTTCCGGGCGGTGCTGTTTCGCTGCGTTGCCGATGCTTCTGGATCGCCCACCTTGCGCAGGCGTCCCTCCATCAAATCGCCGAAGGAATACGGCACAAAGGGCGTTCTGGTTGTCTCGACCATGTTGGCTCAATCTCCCTGCCGCATACCGCGGCTGGGCTGGCTTGAGCAAATCGGTCGCCAAAAGTTGTGTTGCGGTTGTGCTACTTCTTGGGGGCCGCTTCGGCCTTCTTGACCCCGCTCGACAGATCCGCGGGCGGCAAATCGAACCCAACGATGATCTCGATGACCTGCCCGGTCGGATTCACCCGTACCTTCAGTGTCTGATCGGGATTCCTCTGCGGCGCGGGGGGATTGTAGGCAATCTCCACCGCTGTGCTCGCCCCCGAAGCCAGCTTGTTATCGATCAGCTTCGCCCGCATTCCCGGTAACTCGGGAGCTTCCAGCAGAAGCGTGACCTCGCCTTCGAAGGTGTTTGTGAGCTTCACAGCGATCGACGTCGGCCTGTGGCTCGACAATATCACGCGCGGATCGCTCACTTTCACGGTCGATTGGATGGCCTTGGGGTCCGCCCAAACGCTCGGGTCGGGCAGCCCACCCGGCGCTTTGCCGTCCGGGGGCGCGACGGGTTTGCCGTCCACGCACTCCACTTTGTGCAGCCGCATGCCCATTCCGCCGTCGATGCCTTTGCAGGGATCGTAGGGGATGACATACCACCACCAGTCGCCGTTCTCCAGCTTCCAAAACGAAGCCATTGGCCGGGGAACGGAGTTGATCACGCCCAGCGGTGTCAACAGTTCCCAGGGGACCTCCACCAGCACCTTCGCCTTGGTGAAGTTCTCTTCGTAGTTGATGTTGACGATTTTGAAACTCTTATACTTGGGCTTATCGGCCGCGAAGAAGGTGTCCTGACTATCTTCGGCGACGACTTCCATTGCCTGGCGGAACTTGCCATCCACATGCGCCTGGAAAAACTTGTTCACACGCGCGCGAAGAGCTGTATCGGCCTCCGGCGGCGCCGTTTGGAAGATTGTCGCAGTCCCTTGAGCGAACACGCTCAAGGCCGACGCTGCAAACAGGGCAAGAAAGTACCGCATACACATATAGTGTAACTGACGCTCACTTCTCCAAAGCGTTTCCAAGCCGTGCTAATCTTCCCCGTGATGGCGTTCCGAAGAGTGGCGGGCGTGGCCGAGGTGCCGCCCGGCCAGATGCACGAAATCGTTCACGGAGAGGCCCGGCTGGCGCTCTGCAACGCTGGCGGCCAGTTCCATGCCGTGGACGGCACCTGCCCCCATGCCGGGGGGCCGCTCGCCCATGGGGCGCTCCATGGAACGGCTATCGTCTGCCCCTGGCACGCGTGGGAGTTCGACTGCCGCACTGGCGCGCACGACTTTAATCCCAACCTCCGGTTGCAGACCTTTCCCGTCGAGCTTCGCGACGATGGCATTTACGTCGACTGGGACTAATCCACGGTGCCTGAACTCCCCGAAGCCGAAACCATCGCCCGCACGCTTGCACCGCTCGTGGAGGGGCGTTCCATCCTGAACGCCGAGTATCCCGGCCGGCGCGTCCTGCGCGGACCGATGCCCGACCTCTCCGGCGCCCGCATCGTCGGCGTGGCCCGCCATGGCAAACGCATTGTGCTGGCGCTCGACCGCGGCTCCGTGCTCGTTTCGCTGGGCATGACCGGTGCGCTGCTGGTCGATACCGAGCCGTCGCCCTACACGCGTGCCGTCTTTACGCTCAGCGGCCGCAGGCTGCCTTTCGACGATATTCGCCAGTTCGGGAACCTGCGCTTTCTCTCCGCCGCCGACGAGTCGTTGGGTCCCGATCCATTGGAAATCACGGCCGCCGAATTCACGGTCCGCCTGCGCGCGCGCCGAACGGTAGCCAAGCGGCTCCTGTTGGACCAATCCTTCGTGCGAGGGCTGGGCAACATATACGCCGACGAGGCGCTTTTCCGGGCCCGCATTCACCCAACCGCGGCAACGGAGCGCATGAGCGCCGGGCGTGCCGCCCGCCTGCACACGGCCATCGTCGAATTACTAAACGAAGCCATCGCCCATCGCGGGTCCTCAGTCTCTGACTATGTGGACGCGAAAGGCGAACGCGGCGGCTTCCAGCTTTTCCACCGGGTTTACCGGAAGCAGGGCCAACCGTGCCCGGCTTGCGGCGCGGCGATTCAACGCATTGTGCTGGCCCAACGCGGCACACACTTTTGTCCGCGCTGTCAGCGTTAGCAGGCTGGCGAAGGGGACGCCGGCGGGAAAGGGCGGCTCGCTAAAGCTTACGGACCGCTGATCCGGCCGCCACCAGCCACGCCACGTTGGCGCCCAGGACCAGGCGCTCTGTGGTTCCCAGTCCACGCGGGGGCGATCGGTGAACGCCGGGGCCAGAGAGGCGAAGAACGCGAGCAGTAACGCGACGCAGGTCCACGCCAGCACGGGGAGAAACCTGCCGCCGCGCATCCGCCAACCGCGCGCGTGCGACAACAATACCGCCGCCACCGGGAACGCCAGGAAGGCCACCATTGCCGCGCCGGCGTGGATCGTGCCCGAAACGCTTGGCGGTTTGCTTCACGAACCGACCGGGTAAGGCGCGAACAGGCCACCCACGGCCGCGCCGGCGCCCCATAGGCCCAGCGCCCACAGGCCAGCCCGTGAACCGCCCACACCGCGCCGGATCGCATCCAGAAGGCAAAACGAACCTAGCCCCATCGCCGCCAGTCCCTTGCCCAACGCCCATCCCCAGGGGCCGTTCATGTAGTAGCTGACGGCATCGTGCGCTACGCTGAGATCCGGCTGGATGGCGTGCATCGCCCCGACGCTCGCCGCGAACGCCAGTGCTCCCGCAACGCCCACGCCCGCCAAGCGGGGCACCGTCAGAATTCCGCTCATCTCACAGGCAAACGAAGGCGGCGCCCGGGGAGTTCCCCGGCCTACTGCTGCGTCTTCGGATACTGGATCGTGAATTCACCCTTCTCGTCCACGACGGTCCAACCCGGCGGCGCTTCGAACAAAGCGGCCTCCGGCTCGCTCCGGCTGATTCGCAGCAACTTTCGCGTATGCTCCCCGCTGCGCGGATCGGTAGTCTTCGACAGAATCGGCAATCCCAAATCCCGCGAGAACCACGACTCATTTACCGACACCAGCGGGCGGTCGTTCCCCTGCGCCCCGACGGGCCACGTCATCGTCTGGCGTGTCCCTTCGGCCATCACACCCTCGATCATCTGCGATCCCAGTTGCTCCATCTTGGTCTCCGGCCGCGCCGGTTGTCCCGCGCCCGCGTTCGCGAAAAAAAGATCCGCGTCCGGCGCTTCGTGCCCGCGACCTAGTCCTCACCACAGGCCGCGAAGATCATCGGTTGAGAGTTCGCCCAAGTAAGTGCATTCCCGGCACCCTGGCATTGCGCGCTCAAATGCCTCGACCAACCACGCTCCAGCGATCGTGATCGAATTCTCGTGTGAGGCATAGACGAGAAAGTCGCACGCCGGATTTGTCCAGAATGCCTCTTCGCCGGCGCCGTAAAGGAATCGGCTGCCCACGCTCCACTTGTAGGACGGTTCAAACGAATCCAGTTCGATCTCGAATCCGATCGACCACCGCAAGCTAAGGACCCGGTGCTGCCGTCGATCCATGAGAATGCCCCGTAGCAAGTCAACCTTCTCTTGATCGAAGTAATCGGTGTGGAACGGCAGAACATGCGGTGGAGGGTTGTTCCCGCTGAGAGGATACCAGTGGCCCTTCACGCTCCAAAGTCTCTCAATTGCAGCGCAGTGTTCCTTCCACTCGGCATCGGCGAGCACTCTCAGGTATGGCAGTGGCTTCACCTTTGCCAGTGCCCGCTGAGAAAGCGATGCCACATATTTGTTGAATCGCTTGCGCTCGCTCGCCATGGCCGGTATGCCCGGCTCGTTTACGGGGTGCGAAACAAATTGGTCGGTCGCTTCCCGTCCAATCCTCCGCAGTTAGCTTCGCAAGTCCATCACGATCGTCACACCCGGCGAGTCCAACTCACACACGTTCCCGCAGGATTG
>CAYUZM010000233.1:0-7856 GCA_964449665.1 uncultured Solibacteraceae bacterium | reverse complement strand
ACGCCATCTTCGCCGACTTCTTTCGCAACTTTCCGCAACCCAAAGACACTGCCGAGCCTTACTTGATTTCAGCGCTCGCCATCGGAGATTTGCGCCAGATGCGACTCCTCTTCAGTGAACCGGTGGACACGAAGACCGCAGCCGATCCTAAGTGCTACACCACCAGCGCGGCCGTCGTCAGCGCCCAACCGAACGGCGCTACTGTAATATTGACCCTCGAACGCCCGGTTGCCAACGGCGCTGAGATCACCGCAACTTGTATACGCGACAAGGCAGGCAACTCGATGGTGCCCACACGCGATCGCGCACCCGTGCATATCGAGTCGCACGCAACACCGGGAATACGGCTTCGCGCCTACCGGGCCACCAAAGGGCTTGACCGCGTACCGGCCCCGCCTGGAGCGCCATTCGTCGACGAAGTTGTTCCGGGCCTCGATTGGGCATCGCCGGATTTCCCCGCAGCAATCAAGCCGGAGCAAGGTGTGCTGCTGACCGCCGAAGGCGAGGTGTACCTGCCGCTCGATCGGCGTTACGAGTTCACGCTGCAGAGCTTCCGGCTCGCCCGCGTGTTCCTTGATGATGAGCTACTCCTCGACCAGAGCGGAATGGGTGATCGCACCGCCGCACGCACTGTTTTCCGAAAGGCCGGCGTCTATCGGATCCGTGTCGAGCAATATGTAGATGCGCCGCGCTTCGGCCTCACCTTTCAGTGGAATCTACCCTTTCATGACCGTGGAATCGTGCCCGATCAGGCGTTCTTCTTGCGCGTGAGAGAATAACTCCTGACTCGCTTTCGGTCTGAGAGGCGGCTCATTCAAAAATAATGGGGACCATCAAAGAAGTGGCGCGCAGAGCGGGCGTGTCAGTGGGCACGGTTTCGAACGTGCTCAACGGCGTAGCGGTGAGCGCGAAATTACGAGATCGCGTTCAGCGGGCAATTCACGAGTTGAACTACCATCCGAACCACGTCGCCAGCAGTCTAAAGGCGCGGCGCACGCGAACGCTTGGCATGGTTATTTCCGACATTACGAATCCATTCTTTCCCCGGTTGGTGCGTGGCGCCGAAGACGCCGCACTGAAGCACGGCTACGTCATCACGATCGTCAATACCGACGATCAACTGGAGCGCGAGCGGAAGGCATTCTCTCTTTTGCGAAGCCGCCGGGTGGATGGCGTGCTCGCAGTGATCGGGCCCAATCCGGAAGGCGATTTTCAACACCTTAAAGACACGTTAGCGGCAGGAATTCCCGTTGTATTTCTTGACCGCGCCACTCCAGGGATTCGCGCCGATGCCGTTTTGGTGGACAACGTCAAGGGCGCTCTGATGTGTGTGCGCCATCTGGTGGGAATGGGGCACCGCCGCATCGGAATGGTCACCGGAGCGGCGACTCTCCAAACCGCGAAGGACCGTCTGACCGGATACGAAATGGCACTTCGCGAAGCCGGCATTCCCGTGGCGCCGGAACTGATCCGCGTGGGAGACTTCCGTTTTGAGAGCGGCTACCGCGAGGCAAAGTCGCTGCTGCTGGACCACCCCCGACCGACTGCGATCTTCGTGGCGAATGGCACAATGGGGCTCGGTGCGTGCAAGGCCACACAGGAACTCGGGCTGGCATGCCCTGGCGACATCGCCATCGCCGTGTTCGACGATGTTCCCGGTGGGGATGTCTTCCGTCCGACGCTCACCGTCGTTTCGCAGCCCGCATACCGCCAGGGTGTCGAGGCCACCGAATTGCTACTTCGCCGCATCAACGGCGAGATCGAATCGGACGAGCCCGTGTCGGTTCGCCTCGATACGGAACTCACCATTCGCGACTCCACGTCGTTCCGCCTGACAGCTACAGATCCTGCGGCTCCTCCGCGGGCCAAGCGCCGCACTCCAGCAACGACGCCTCGGCCTCGGTAATCAGGCCAAGCGAAATGTCGTGGCGGCCACCCTCGTAGGGAGTGTCCAGCCACGCTGACAGAATGTCCAGGGCTTCAAACGCACCCGTTGTTTTGCCTCCCAGGCACAGCACATTCGAGTCGTTGTGCGCGCGCGTCATTTTGCCGGCGTAGGTGGTGGAGCATAACGACGCTCGAATCCCCGGATAGCGGTTGGCGATGATACTCATGCCGATGCCGGTCGAGCAGATGAGAATTCCGCGCGACGCCTCTCCGTGCTGAATCGCTGAACATACCTTGGCCGCATGGTGCGGATAACGCACGATCGAGGTGGAATTCGATCCGCAGTCGAGTACGCTGATGCCTCGCTTCTTGAGTTCGGCGACGATCTCCAGTTTCATTTCGTAACCGCCATGATCGTTGCCGATCGCCACGGGAAGTTTGCTCATGAAGGGGATTCCTCTATTGGGATGATTTTGGGTATGAATGCCAACAAAACAAAGAAGGCTAGCGGATGCAACAATCCGCTCACGGTGAAGGCAGGTGCATAGGATCCAAACGCTTGAATAATCCAACCGATCGCGAGATTGAATAACAGGCCGCCCAGAGAGCCTGCGCACCCTACCAAACCGGACACGGTGGCAACGGAACGCGAAGGAAAGATATCGGCCACGACGGTCTGTACGAGGCTCGACCAGCACTGGTGGCCAAGCATCGCCAGCCCAAAGAAGAACAGCGCCGCCGACAGCGGCGCCTGGCTGATGAGAAGCGACACGGGCATGACCGCGGCGGCGGCCCCCAGCACGAGTTTGCGGCTACTGTTTAAGTCCGCTGTTCGCGCCAATAGCCACGAGCTGAAATACCCGCCGAACAGGCTACCGGCCGCTGCGAAAGCATAAGGCACCCAGGCGTATGCGCCGATGGCTTTGGTATCGAGTCCGCGAGCGTCATTCAAATACTTGGGAAGCCAGAAGATGTAGAAGAACCAAGCAGCGTCTGAAAGGAACTTGCACGTCACAAGGCCAATCGTCTCGCGGCGGCGCAACAGTGCGAGCCAGGAAGGCGGCCTTTCCTCACTCGTCGCGGCAGTCGGAGCCGGACGATACAACGCCATCCATAGGATCAGCCAAACGAAGCCGCAACCACCAGCCAGATAGAACACCCAACGCCAGCCATGCGACAACGCGACGGCCGCAATGACCGGCGGAGCAATCACTGCGCCTAGGCTGGAACCCGTGTTGAAGAGGCCAAACGCGAACGATCTCTCTTTGGGCGGAAAGGTCTCCGCCACCGCTTTCGCCGATGCAGGAAAGCCGCCGCCCTCGCCCAGCCCGAGCAGGAAACGCGAAAAAGAGAGACCGCTCACGCTTTGGGCAAATCCGTGCGCAATTGTTGCCGCTGACCACCAGGCGATGAAGATGGCATATCCCGCCTTCGTGCCCAGGTGGTCGATGATGCGGCCTCCGATGGCATACATCGCGGCATAGGCAAGCAGGAAAGCCGCCTGCATGCGCGAGTACTCTTCCGGCGAGATGGGAATCTGCTTCTGCAGTTCCGCTACCACTACCGGCAGACTCTGCCGGTCCAGGTAGTTCAGCGCGGTAGCCGTGGCCAGCAGAAACGCTACCAGCCACCGGTATCTGGACTGCATGTTACTGCGGCAGCCGCTTCAGCGCCTGTTCCAAAAGGTCGAAACTCATCTTCGTATCCACGTGGTAGATGCGAATGATCTCACCATTCTTCTTTGCGAAGTTGTAGTTCATTCCCTGATCGACGGCCGGGGCCATCACCTTTTCCCATCGCACTGCGGCCGGATTGAGCACGGCAACGATATCGCCGAGATCGAAGAAACCCTTCGACGGAACCATGAAGCCCTTGCTGATCTTTCTCCGCTCGTGCAGGTAACGGCCCACGGGGCCCAACGGCAAATAGCGGCGCTCGGTCTCTTCCATCGGAATCCGCAAGAAAGTTCCGGTGTCGAACAGAATCAGGCGGCAGGGAAGATCGAACAGCAAACGCGTGGCAAGAATGTCGTTGTATGCGTTGAAATTCCAGGCACGCAGCGGCCATTGTGTGCGGCCGTGCCACAGCACCACCATCTTGTCGGCGATCGACGGATCTCTCAGCAGTGCCGCCGCGGCATTCGTCGCCGGCCCGAGAGCGATCAGCCAGAGCGGATCCTGCGGTGTACTCGCACGGGCTTTCTCTACGATGAAATCGACCCCCTCGCTGGAGGGAATCTGATTGCGGTATTGAAACGGATCGGCTCCGGCCTTCACGGGAAACTTGCCGGGCATTTTGGCAAGCCCCAGCATGTTGTGAAGCTCCGCAACGGAACGGACAATCGCGCCTTGTCCCCCTTGATCGCCGAAGTGCGCGCCAATGAATCCCTCAATCTTGATACGTTCAGGAAATCCCAGCGCCGCCGCCATGGCGTACTGGTCGTCGATCTCAGTGGCGATGTCGGTGTCGATAATCGCGCGAATCGTATTGGGTGGAGGCCAGGGAGCGAGCGGACGGTCCGCGCCCCAAGCAAGTAGGGAGACAAGAGGGAAGAGAAGTGATGCTTTCATTCAGCCTGTTCTCCCGTTACTTCTTCTGCAACTTCTTAAGCGCCCCTTCCAGTAATTGGAAGGTTGGCTCATTCTCGACGTGGTAGATGCGCACAATCTCGCCGAACTTCTTCGACATGTCGTAGTTCAAGCCCTGATCGACATACGGCGCCTGAACCCGCTCCCACCGGACCGTGCTCGGCTCCACCAGGGCGGCAATATCTCCAAGATCGAAGAATCCCTTCTGCGGGCTCATGTATCCAGGTTTACGCTTGCGAATTTCGTGCAAGTAGGCGCCAAGCTGCCCGAGCGGAGCGATGCGCTTCTCGGTTTCCTCCATGGGCATGCGCAGGTAAGTGCCGGTATCGAACAACACGAACTTGCACGGTAGTTCGAACAGAAACCGCACCGAGCGGATGTCGTTATAGGCGTTGAAATTCCAGGCGCGCAGCGGCCACTGCGTGCGGCCGTGCCAGAACACGATCATTTTGTCCGCAATCGACGGGTCCTTGCGCAGCGCCGCCGCTGCATCCGTGGCCGGGCCGAGCACAACCAGCCAAAGCGGGTCCTGCGCGCTGCTGGCGCGTGCCTTCTCAATGATGAAATCCACACCCTCGCTCGACGGCGTGCGGTCGTGATACTGATACGGATGGGCGCCGCGCTTGATGGGGAACTTACCCTTCATGCCCGCCCTTTCCAGCACGCGGTCGAGTTCCGCCATGGATTTGTCGATGCCTTCGGCGCCGCCTGCGTCGCCAAAGTGCGCCGCAACGAAACCTTCAATTTTGATCTTGTCCGGAGCGCCGAGCGCCAGCGCAATTGCGTATTGGTCGTCCACTTCGTTGGCGACATCGGCATCGATGATGATGCGAACCAGGCCGGGCGCCGGCGGCCACGGCGTCGTGGGTCGCGTTTGCGCCGTGAGAGCAGACACAACGAAAGTAAGTGCGCAGAAGAATCGCAACATAGGGATGAAAGCCTTTCTAGAATCCGTACCGTAGCGCGAGTTGCACCACGCGGGCGCTATCGGTCGACAAAATGCGCCCGAAGTTTGCATTGTTCCGCGTGCCGGTCGGGTTGCCCAGGTTCACGCGATTAGGGGCATTGAAGAACTCGGCCCGGAACGTGATCTTGTGGTTCTCTCGGATCGTGAAGTTCTTCATCAAGGTGGTGTCCCAGTTGATCGAGCCTGGACCGTAGAAGAGGTTCCGTCCGGCGGAGCCGATGGTGCCAGTTAGGGGCGCAGCGAAAGCCGCCGTGTTGAAGTATCTCGCGATGCGCTCGGCGCGCGATCGATCTTGAGAAAGCACGGGGTTGCCGGCAAGGTCCGGGCGGTCTACCGTCTTGCCATCGAGGTTCACGTCGTTGCCCGTGGTGACGTTCACGGGCGTACCGGTTCGCATCGTCAGAATTCCGTTGGTCTGCCAGCCTCCGAGCACGCTGCGAATCGCCACGTGGCTCGACTTCAGCGCTGGCAGGTCCCAAACGTACGAGATTGCCATCGCGTGGCGAATATCCGCGCTGCTGACCGCCCGCTCCAAACGCCGGTTTAATGAGTCCACGAGCGACACTTCCGTCGGATTGAAGTTATCGTCGGAAACCTCGTCTATGCTCTTGCCGAGCGTATAGTTCATCAGAATGGAGAAGTTACGGTTGAAGCGGCGGTCCACCGTCAACTGCAGAGAGTCATAGTGGGCGTTGCTCGCCGATTCGAACTGTGAGATCTGGCCGTACGTTCCCGGCAGAATCGGACGCCGGTCGTTCACGTTCGCCGAGGTTGCGCCCGCACGGTAGATCGCTTGATTGGCGTCGCGCGTGTTCACTAACTTGCGCGAAGTATTGCCGACATAGGCCGCGGTGACGCTCGTATTCCAGGGCAGTTGGTGCTGCACGGCCAAGCTGTACTGCTGAATGTAGGGCGTTGCCATCGCTTCGCTCATCCAACTCAGGGAAATTGGCTTCGTGAAGAACGGACTGTTTGGGTCCACTTTGGCTGGGAACGGCGTTCCGCCGGGGAACTGTGCGTACGGATTCACGAATGTTGAAATTCCGAACACCGTAATGTCGGTTTGGAAGGGTTGCTGCTGTAAGTAGGTAGCCGAGTCGGCGAAGGGCGTTGTATAGAAGACACCGTAGCCAGCCCGGATCGCAGTACGTCCGGAACCGGTAACGTCCCAGGCCAGGCCTACACGGGGCGCGAAGTTATTCCGGTCAAGTTTGGCCATGGACGCGTTGACGCCCGGGTCGCCTTCAAATGCCATTCCTAGTGGCGCACCCGGAATCACCGTCGATTGCACTCCGGGCCGGAATGTTTGCAAATCGTTCCGGAGGCTGTAGAAGCGGGGATATAGTTCGTAGCGGACTCCCAGGTTCAACGTCAGCCGCTTATGCACACGCCAGTCGTCCTGGAGAAAGGTCTGCACATCCCATTTGCGGAACGAGCGATGCGTACCGTTGGTCTGTCGAAGGCTCGTGGCGCGGCCGAGCATGAAGTCGGCCAGGACGTTGCCTGTCGCTTCACCGCCCACGGTCATGATCCCCGCGCCAGCCAGTGATAGTAATGCGTCATAGCGGTCGTAGGAGAAGTACCCGCCCATGCGCAGGCTGTGCGCGCCTTTCATCCACGAAAGGCTGTCTGTGAAGATAAAGGAATCGTCGCGTTGCCCTTGGTTGTCGTTCTCCGCGCCCATGCGCCAGCGGCCATTCAAGCGAATATCGGGCGGGAAGGGTTGGTGGAAGTCGGCCGCAACAGGAATCTGGCTGCCGAACGAAGACCATGAGAGCTGCGTCTGCGGCCTATCGTCGTACTTGTTGCGTACATAGTTGAACCGCGCCTCGTTCAGCGTCGTGGCGGACACAACCCACGTCTCGGTGAGCACGGCGTTGTACTGGCCATAGCTTTCGCGATACTCACCATAGCCCGGAACCTGCGTGCTTCCGTTAAATGGTTTGAATCGCGAATTCCACATGTGGAAGAACGTTCCCGCCAACCGGTGCTTGTCGCTGATCAGGTAGTCCGTCTTCGTGGTGATCTGGTGTTGGTCCGACGGCGTACCCTGAAGCGACTCCAAACGCCCATCCGCCGTGCTGGGTGAGGGCACCACGTCGAGAATCTTCAACGCAACCGGGTCCATGCGATTCACCGGCACCATGCCGCCCGCGAACGGTTGCTGCGTCAGAGGATCGCGCACGGTGCCGGTGAACTGGCCTTGCCGTTCGGCCGCTGTGGGGGTGCGGCCGCTGTTGACGAACTGGTTGGAGCGTATGCGCAGGCTCTCCCACCCGCCAAACTGCAATAACTTGTTTTTGATGATGGGTGCGCCCACCGCCGCGCCATATTGGTTTTGCCGTAGCGGCGGCACTGTCGGAACAAAAAAGCTCCGCGCGTTTAGTTTGTCGTTGCGCAGATACTCATAGACC
>CAYUZM010000232.1:0-7862 GCA_964449665.1 uncultured Solibacteraceae bacterium | reverse complement strand
TGTAACATTGATCTCTAAGTTGGCGGCGGTGGGGCGGCCCCACGTGAAGGCGACGCGTTGGCCGTCGGGTGGGAGGCTGGGGGTCCATCCCGTTGCGGGCAAGGTCGTAAGCGGCACAACGGTGGGCTCTGGACCGCCAGCGTTCCACCTCGATGCGAGTAGGACGGCCACTGCCACGGATGCCGCGGCAAGTCCGCCAGCCGCCCATAGCCAACGCAAGGAGCGGGACTTCGGTTGTGGAGCGGAAACGGGAGCCAGAGCCGGCTGTGGGGCTGCGGCGGCAACCTCCTCGACGGGCGCTACAAACCGGTAGCCCTTCTTGGGCACGGTCTCGATGAATCGGGCGCCGGAGGCGGAGTCGCCGAGCGCATCGCGGATTTTGTTGACTGCCGTATTCAAACCCTGATCGAAGTCGACGAACGTGTCTTCGGGCCACAGTGCGCGGTGCAGTTGTTCGCGAGTCACGATCTCACCGCGGTGCTCCAGCAGGTGAAGCAGGACGCGGGCGGGCTGTTCCTGGAGGCGCAGACGAACGCCGCTCTTGCGGAGTTCCGCCGATGCGGTGTCCATCTCGAACACACCGAATCGAACGATGCGGCCTGGCTGGGAGTCCATTCGCCTAGATGACCTGTTGAGGCGGATTATAACACCGCAAAGCCGGCTTACGAAGAGAAAAGCGCGGATAAGGCCCGCCGGTATCTCACTACAGAAAAAGAACTTACGAGTCTATCTATTCTTGTGCCGCGCCGCCCGCTGTTCCAGCCCGGCTCCATCGATTCGCCCCGTCCCCTTGGCTCACACTGCCGCCCAAGGAGATTTCGGGATGAACCAATTTCAGGCTGGCGGCGCCATTTTGTTGTGTCTGGCGGCTGCATGCGACGCGCAGATCCATGTGAACGTGTATAACGATGCCGGTGTGGGTGACTACACACTGTCGATCGCACAGAAGGAGGCCGCCCGAATCCTGAAGGAGGCAGGTGTCACATTGTCCTGGTGCCAGCGAGTGATTCCCGGTTAGCCTTGCCCGGCTCCCGGGCCCGCTACGATTCAGGTTCGACTTTACCCACGAGCGGCGTGGGCGAACTATCCACTCGCCGGCAATTCCCTGTGATTTGCCTTGACTAGCCCACCCCCGAATTTTGGTTTTTTCGCCGCGGTATTCGCGCAGCGCACTGAGGAGTATACGCGAGGCTACACATGCAGCTACGCCATCAGGTTGGGCCACGTCATAGCCCACGAACTCGGCCATCTCCTACTGGAGAGGAGCGTCCATTCCCGGGATGGACTGATGAAGGATTCCTGGGACAGCCCAGAACGAAATCTCATGGCCATGGGAAGGCTGCTCTTTGCACGGGACGAGGCGAAGTTGATCCAGGACCGGGTGAAGGTGCGCCAACAAATGGCTGCAGCAACTTCAGACGGGCGATGACCCCACGGTTGAGTGCGCGCCATTCGACGGCGCGGCGCTCTCCTGCTCCTCATCGAGCGGGACATCGCAGGTGCAGCAATCCGAGCACTTCGAGCAGCGCTTGCAGAGGTGGTTCTCGCAGGTGTCTTTGGTGCAGGCGTGGCAAATTTCGCCGGAGGGCTCGTCGCAGATGGAGCAGGCGAACTTGAGTTCACTCATGGCTTCGTTCCTTTGGGGGCTGGCGCAGTGGCCGGCACCGTGGCGGGTGCGGCGGCGGGCGACTTCGGTTTAGGCGCAGGCCGCGCGGCGGGCTGGCGGATCAACTGGCCGCGGCAGCGCTGCGCTTCCTGGTCGATGATCTTCAATTCGCGCTCCTTCATGGAGGCCAGTTCCACCAGGTAGTTGCGAAAGTGCGAGCGCGGGCCGTCGCCTTCAAGTTCGACCGATTCGAGCAGGTCGGCCAGGGCGGGATTCTGATACGCGCGGACGCCTTGCACGAGCGAACGGAACATGCCGCGGCTGGCATCCATCCGCATGAACAACTCGAAGGATTTGCCGAGGTCACCGGCGTCGCGGTTCAGCTCGTCGGCCGTGCGGGCGGTGTAGCCCAGTTCGGCCTTGAGCGATTGCAGTTGGCCGACGTAGGCGTCGGGTGCGCCCTTATCGATCCACTCGTTGGGATGGACATCGTCGAGCAGCGGAATGAGACGCCGGGCATGGGCGCCGACGGCTTGGACGGTCTTTTTGATGTCCCACTCGGTGGTCAGGCCGTCAGCGGTGGCAACGGCAGGGGCAGCCGGCTGCTGAGCCCAGAGTCCCGACGCGGCGACCAACGAGAGCAGGAAAGCACACTTCATCCCAGACACCTAACCCGTAGTGTCTCACGGGTCACAGAAGGGCGGGGAAAAATGCCCGAAACAGTCCTAAATCCCGGGAGGGGGCGGAGGAGCGCCCGCGCCGGCATCGCCGGGCGGTGGGGGAGGAGGAGGCGGCGGCGGTTCAGCGCCGGTGTCCCCTGGTAGAGGTGCGCCGCCGCCGGGAACGGGCGAGCCGCCGGTTGCGCCGCCGCGAGGCACGCGCGTCATGATCGTGTAGAAGGCTTCGGCCAGCGCATTCGCCGCGCGGTGGGCCACCGCGCCTTTGTCGATGCGGGCTTTGGCGAGCGGCGCGTTCTTGTAGACGCGGATCGATTCGCCGGGATTGATCAGCTTCAGGTCGTCTTGCGGAATCAGGCGATGGCGAACGCCGACCTGCCCTTCTTCGACGCCGACGTAGGTGGTGTCTTCGTCTTCGAGCGCGACATCGAAGACGGTTCCGCGCACGGAGATGACGGCGGTCGGCGTGTAGATGCGCGCCGGGTTCGGCTGTCCCCCGAAACGGCGGATGTAAACCTTCACCCGGCCGAGCCACAGGTCGAGCATGTCCGACCATGCGCCGGGATTGTTGCGGAAGGTGACGCGCGAGTTGGGAAACACCTCAAACGTGCTGCCGTCGGAAACCTGGAAGATGGCGTACCCGTCAGGACCGCTCAGGACGACCTGCTTCTGCTGAATAAATTCACCCACGTTCAACGCCCAGGGCTGCGAGCCGCGCAGCACCGACACCTGGCCGGAGATGGAGGTGACCTTGGCGGCACTTTCGTTCATGCCGGTAAAGGTGGGATCGTATTGAACGTCAGCGGGAAGAGCTTGCGGCAGGCGGAGCGGCGTTTGCGCGGGGCACACTGCGAGCGTAGCGGCTGCCAGCAGCCACCACACCGCCGGACGCAGGGTGCGCATAGAGATCATTCAGTCTACCATCAAAAGTGCAAGCAACTTGACGGCCCTGTCAGAAATCTATCGGCAAAAGCGCATCAAATCAATAGTTTTCCCTCCGACTATCCGATAGAAGAGGGAAGCCGGAAGGGTAGAATGGGTGCAGACAATGTGTCTTAGCGCCACAACTGGGCGGAACGCGCCGCGGCGCGCGGGGTTTCTCGCGCTGGCCGCCGCTACCCTATTGGCTGCACAGGTGGGCGCGCAGGAGACGGCCGGAACGCGGCTGGACTGGCGGCGATTCGGCAACCTGAGCATCGCCGGAGCGGCTTCGGCGGGGTTGGCAAGTGGCCCCGTGAGCCGCGTGTGGTATTCCTCTTCGGGCGAGGGGCTGACATTGCTTACCTCGACCGGGCAAGTGTGGGAAACAAAGGATTTTGAATCGTGGACGGCGGCCGTGGCGGAGCCCCCGGCGCGGGTCACCACGGAGGCGAGCGCGCTGCCGGAAGCCGATGCGCAGGTGCAGCCGGCCGGCGGGAAGTTGTATGCGGCCGGGGCATATGCGTGGTCGAGCGACGATGACGGACGCACGTGGCGCAACCTGACGCAGTTCGCCAAATTTTCGATCCTGGGCGGCCCGCTTGCCGATTTGGCGATTTCACCCGTGAATCCGGATGACATTGCCGTCGCCAATGCGAACGGAGTGTGGCGGTCGCTCGATGGCGGACTGACCTGGGACAGCCTGAACGCCCTGTTGCCCAATCTACCGGCGGCCCGGTTGTGGCGCGCGCCGCAACCTCGGCGCGGATTGATTCTTGGGTTATCGACAGGAGAAGAAGCGGAATGGGCTCCGGGCGAACGCGCCGGATGGCGGCCCGTGGACCCGAGCTATGGCACAACGGAACGCGCCTTTGCCGATGCGCTCGCGCCGAGGCTGGGCACGACGCCCACTCGCGTTACGGCGGGCGGCGGCTATCTCTACGCGGGCACGGCCGAGGGGCGGCTCTTTACCTCGTCGGATGAAGGGCGCACGTGGCGCGAGTTCCGGTTTTCCGAGCGTGGGCGCGTGGAGGCAATTTTCGTCGATGCGCGCGAACCGCAGATTGCGCTCGCCGCCATTCGCCCCGGCGCGGCGGGCGGCGCACGTGTGTACCGCACCACCAACGGCGGCGTCTTCTGGGACGACCTGAGCGCCAACCTTCCGCAAGGCGCGGCGCACGGCATCACGGCCGATATGGCGTCGGGCACGGTCTATGTGGCGTCCGATGCCGGGCTTTTCCTGACGATTACGAACCTGCGCAATGCCAGTCCGGCGACGCGCTGGGAGCGCGTGGATGCCGGGCTGCCGCGCGTGGCCGTGCAGGATGTGATGCTCGACGCCGAAGGCAACCAGCTTTACGCCGCGCTGCTGGGCCATGGCGTCTTCCGGACGCTGGCGCCGCACAGGCTGCTCGATCCGCGCGTGGTGAACGCCGCCGATTTCAGCGCGCGGGCGGCGGCGCCGGGATCGCTGCTGAGCGTGCTCGGGCGGCGCGTCTCCTCTGCCCGCATGGGCTCGACCGAGGTGCCCGTGCTGGCGGCGAGCGAATCGGAGTCGCAGATTCAGGTTCCGTTTGAAGCCAGCGGCGCGACGCTTTCGTTGAATCTCACCGATGGCACGCCGGGCGGCCGGAGCGTGGCGCTGCCGCTGCGTCCGCTGTCGCCGGCGATCTTTGTCGATCGCGACGGCTCGCCGATGATTCTGGACGCCGACCGCGGTTTGCTGCTCGATTCGCAAACGACGGCCAGCGGCGGCGGGCGAATTCAGATTCTGAGCACCGGTTTGGGGCGCGTGACGCCGGAGTGGCCCACCGGCCTGGCCGCACCCGTCGAAGGCTTGCCGCAAGTCGCCGTCCCGGTGCGCGTCTACCTGGACCGTGTGCCGCTGCGCGTGACACGGGCCACGCTCGCGCCGGGCTATATCGGGTTTTACCTTGTGGAAGCCGAGTTGCCCGCCGTGGTGAATGTGGGTCCCGCCGAGCTTTACCTGGAAGCGGGCGGCAGCGAAAGCAACCGTGTTTCGCTCTACTTGCAGCCCTAAGTACGATTGTGCGCCGCCCGAAGTACACTGTAGCTGGGAGTCCCACATGATCACTCGCCGAACGCTCATCGCATTGTGTCCCGCCCTGGCCTTCACTCAGGTCAAGGAAGAAAAGAAACTGGCGCCGTACTATCCGACACCGGAGACGATTGTCGAGAAGATGCTGCAGTTGGGCGCGCTGAAGCCGGGCGAGAAGATGTTCGACCTGGGCTCGGGCGATGGACGGCTGGTCATCATGGCGGCCGAGAAGTTCAAGGCGGTCGCAACCGGCGTGGAACTGGACGGCGACCTCCACAAACAGAGCTCGGAGCGGATCAAACGGCTTGGGCTGGACGCGAAAGCGAAGATCATTCACGGCGACGTACTGGAGCAGGACTACAGTCCAGCCGATCTATTGACCGTGTATCTGCTGCCCAGCGCGACCGAAAAGTTGACGCCGATTCTGGAAAAGCAGCTCAAAAAGGGAACGCGGATTGTCAGCCACGATTTCCCGTTCAAGAACTGGCAACCGGAGAAGATCGAAGACATCGCTGACGACGGAGAAGGCCGCTCGCACACGCTGTACCTGTATCGCCGGTAGAGACCGGCGGGCGCGCGGACAACGCAAAAGAGTTGGCCGGAGAATACGTATTCGTTCCGCTGCTGTGGCGCCGTTCGAGCGCCATCACCCGTGTTTTGTTTGCCGTCGGCATGGTGGCGCTGGCCGGGTTGCATGAGGCGCCGCTGCTGGCGAAGATCGCCGCGAGCCTCTACCTGGTTTTTAGCGCCGCCGTGTTGCTGCTGCGGATTCTGCAACGGCCGGCCGGCACGCTGGCGGCGCTGATTGTGGACACGGTGGCCTACCTGTTGTCGGTCACCCTGATCGCCAACGGCAGTTTGTGGATTATCCTGCACCAGTTCTGTTTCCTGGCGTTGACGGTGCTTCTGCTGCATCACTGGCAGCAACTGCTGGCCGTATTTGGCACCTGCATTGCTTACTTCCTGCTGGTCTCGCCTCCGGCCGCGCGCGAGGCGTTGCCCGGCCTGGTGGTGACCTCTCTTGTGGCGGCGTTCGCTCTATGGCAGAAGCAGGTGATTGAAGACCGCCTTTTCCAAATGTCGCGCCAGGCGGTGATGTACCGTTCGAGCGCGGAGAACGTGCGCTTCCAGGAGCGGGCGCGCATTGCCGACGATTTTCACGACGGTCCGCTGCAGATGTTCATGAGCCTCACGGTTCGTTTGGAAGTGCTGCGCCGGATGATGGAGAAGAAGCCCGATTCGGCCATGGCGGAACTCGAGCAGTTGCAGGACGTTTGGAAAAAGCAGGTGACCGAGGCGCGCGAGTTCATCCATACGATTCGCGCGGCCACGACTGTCGAAGAAAACCTCGCTTCGGCGATGGAGCGGCTGGTGGATTTGTTCGAGAAGGACAACGGCATCTCGACGCGGCTGCGTGTGCAGGGCAACGTTTCGACGGTGGAATCGGAACTGACGACCGAGGTGCTGCAGATGGCGCGCGAGGCGCTGCATAACATCTGGAAGCACGCCAAGGCAACCGAGATCGAAGTGATCCTCGAACAGGGCGACCACGAACTGCTCTTGACGGTGGAGGACAACGGGCAAGGGTTTCCCTTCTCCGGTTCCTACACCTTGGAAGAGTTGGACCTGCTGCGGCTTGGTCCGGTGAGCATCAAGCGGCGGGTGACGGCGCTGCAGGGTGGATTGATTCTGGAATCCCGGCAAGGCAAGGGATCGACGGTCCGCGTCCGCATTCCGCAATGAGACCGCTTCGGGCGGCGTTGGTTGCGGCAGCTGCGCTGGCCGTGGCGGGGGCGCTACTGCTCAATAGCTGCGGGACCTACGCCGACTTCACGCTCCCCAAACCCGAAGGCATGAGGCGCGACGTGCGTCCGCATATCGAGGCCGCGCCGGAACCAGTGCTGCGGCGCGGTGCGGCGGGCGAGTTCGATGGGGTGGATGCGCTGAACCCCTCGCTGGTGCGGCGTCCGGAGCATTGGTTCAACTTCTACTCGGGATTCGACGGCAAGACGTGGCACACCGGCCTGGCGACTTCGCGCAACGGCACGGCGTGGGCCAAGCAGGGCAAGGTGCTCTCGCCGGATGCGGCGACGTGGGAGGGCGGCTACATCGCGGCCAACGGCACAGCGCTTTGGTACAAGGGCGAATTCTACTACTGGTATCAGGCCGGTACGCCGCCGCGCATTGGGTTGGCGCGCTCGAAGGATGGGCGCGCGTGGCGGAAGGAGCCGCAGCCGGTGGTGCCCTTCGGGCCGCGCGGCGCGTGGGACGAGCGGGCAACGGCGGACCCGTATGTGATCGAGTCGCGCGGCGTGCTCTATCTCTACTACCTGGGTGAAGATCGGGCGCGGCGGCAACGTCTGGGACTGGCGCGGTCGAATGACGGCGTGCACTGGGAGAAGCTGCGCGGCTCACCGGTGCTGGGGCTGGGCGCGGCGGGAACGTTTGACGAAAACGGGCTGGGCGAACCGGCTGTGTGGCAGGCGGCGGGATGGTGGTGGATGCTCTACACGGGCCGCGACCGCGCGGAGAACCGCCGCATCGGCATTGTGCGTTCGCTCGACGGCGTGCAATGGGAGCGGTTGAAGGAGACGGCGATCTT
>CAYUZM010000231.1:0-7907 GCA_964449665.1 uncultured Solibacteraceae bacterium | reverse complement strand
CCGGATTTGCCAATAAGCAGACCGCGGCCGAACTGGGCACGAGCGAGATCACGATTGGCGTCCATCGCGGGCAAATTATGCGGAAGATGGGGGCAGGGTCGATTGCAGAATTGGTCAGAATGGCAGACAAACTCGGCATAACGGGCGGGAACCCGCGAACCTAAATAAACATATAATAGCCGCCACCTTCGATTCTCCTTATCCTGAGTCAGGTAGCTTTCGTGGCCATCGTTCCAGGTCGAGCCGTGGTTTGCGTGGATGACGATATTCGCGTCCGGGAGTCCTTGGCCAGTTTGCTGGAGTCGGCTGGATTCGTAGCCGTCCTGTTCGCGTCCTCCGAAGAACTCCTACGCTCAGGCGCCCTTGCAGACGCGGGGTGTCTTGTTTCCGACGTTCGCATGCCGGGGATAGACGGGCTCGAACTTCAGCGGCTCATCAGGATCTCCCATCCTGCTTTGCCGATCGTATTTATTACCGCACACAACAATAATGACAATCGCCGCCTGGCATTGGCGGATGGAGCGATTGCGTTCCTGTACAAACCATTTGACGGCGCCGAACTTTTGCGCATCATCGAACAAGCATTGAAACAACCCTCATAGGGCTAAGTACTGGAGGAGTCGATGGCCGGCACAGTCATAAGCTACAGTCCGAAGGTTCAGCGGGAGCCGGATCAGTTGATCGGCGCGTGCCAAGCGATGCGCGAGGTTTGGGATGCGGTACAAGTCGTTTCTCAGACCGACTCCACGGTGTTGGTCCAGGGAGAAACGGGCACAGGCAAGGAACTCGTGGCCAGGGCAATCCACACGCACAGCGCCCGTAGCCGTGGTCCTTATGTGAAGTTGAATTGTGCCGCGATGCCGGCGGGTCTCCTCGAAAGCGAGCTGTTCGGCTATGAACGCGGCGCGTTTACTGGGGCCGTGTCCCACTTCGCGGGACGGTTCCAGATTGCCGACACCGGCACGCTGTTTCTGGATGAGATTGGCGACCTGCCACTTGAGCTGCAACCGAAGCTTCTGCGGGTTCTACAAGACCAGGAGTTTGAGCACCTTGGTGGCGCGCGCACCGTTCGCGTTGACGTTCGAGTGATTGCGGCCACGAACCAAGATCTGCTCCAGATGGTTCGGGAGCGGCGCTTCCGCGCGGACCTGTATTACCGGCTGCACGTCTTTCCGATTGCGATTCCGCCATTGCGAGAGCGGCCGCGGGACATTCCGCTTCTGCTTGAGCATTTCGTTCAGAAGTATGCCTCGCGCGCAAACAAAGTATTTGGCCCGATTCCAGAGAAAACGATGCAAGCCCTGGTTGCCTATGAGTGGCCCGGCAACGTTCGCGAGTTGGAGAACATGGTTCAGCGAGCTGTCATCACCTCGCCGGCACAAGAGCTGAGCTTCCCGCTGGAGTTGGGACAGAAGCCTGAATCAGGGGCGCCGGTCAAGATACGAACGCTTGCCGAGGTGGAACGGGATCACATCCTGGACGTGTTGCGCCGCGTCGGCGGCGTGATCGGTGGCCGACAAGGGGCTGCGTCGCAACTCGGCGTCGCGAGAACCACGTTGCTCTACCGGATGCAGAAGCTTGGAATCAGCAACGCCGTTGGTTCAAATTTGCGGACCGCGGCATCCCCGAGTGAATTGCGATAGATCCCCTTTCGCTGCGCCTCACCGTAATCGCCGCTCCCTGTGGATCCCAGATCCCACTCCCACTCCGCTGGGTCCGCGCGGCAGCGCTCCGGTGATGACGAACACTGCACATCGTGACGAACGGGTTCGTCTCGTCAGGGAATTAGCTATCGAGAGTTTCGCAACTGGAGCCAACCCGCGATTGAATCCGCTTGACTTAACCGCTGTAGCCGCTTGCGCTGCGTTTGGCGGCAATCGTGCACTCGTTGAAGCCGTTACTCAACTGGGAAAGACAATATGGACACTCAAGCTCTACCTCCCCATTCACGGCGGCGATTTATCGCGGCTGCAGGCCTCTCCACCGGAGTTGCCCTATTCGCCCGCCATCCACTCCTCGCGCAAAGCGATGGAGCCCACATTGTGCAGACGATGCTTACCGCTGCGGCGAACACAAAAATCACCGTCCGTCAGATCCGGCGGAATATCGGTGTCCTCGAAGGATCCGGCGGCAACATCGCCGTGCTGACAGGCAAGGATGGGAAGCTTCTGATCGATGCCGGCTACACCGTTTCGAAATCCGGTATCGCAAAGGCGCTGGCCTCCTTGGGGACAGATCCGATCAAGTGCCTCGTCAACACACACTGGCATGCCGACCATACCGACGGCAACGCATGGCTTCACGAGGCCGGCGCGGTCATCGTGGCGCACGAAAACACGCGGAAGCGCCTCTCTGTGGCGACCCGTGTCGAAGGCTGGGAGCATACCTTCCCAGCCGCTCCAGCAGGTGCGATTCCCGCTACCGTCTTCCGCGATCATCACAAGCTCCACGTCAATGACACGAACATCGCGCTCAAGTACTACGGCCCGGCGCATACCGATAGCGATGTCTCCGTCAACTTTACGGAAGCCGATGTTGTGCACGTCGGTGACACCTGGTGGAACGGAATCTACCCGTTCATCGACTATTCGACCGGGGGAAGCATCGACGGAGCGATACGCGCGGCGGAAGCCAACGTCGCGGCAGTCACGGCAAAGACAATCGTCCTGTGCGGTCACGGCGCTCCCGGAGGCAAGCGGGAATTGGTCGAATTCCGCGACATGCTGGTGGCAAACCGCGAGAAGGTGGCGTCGCTGAAGAAACAGGGACGATCGCTCGCCGAGGTCATCGCCGCCAAACCGACGGCCCCATACGACGCCAAGTGGGGCCAGTTCCTCATTACGCCAAGGTTCTTCACCACGCTCGTCTATCAAGGAGTCTAAGGAACGCCACAATGACTACATCCGACAAGCCGCTTCACATCGATCTACCCGTAAAGCTGGAACAACTGAAGATTGCTTTCAGCATTGCCAGCCTCGCTTTCGAAGGAGACCTGCCGGCCCCATCTTTCACCTTCAACTCATTACGAACGATATCGGCGAGTGGAAAGCACGTTCGGAGGTGGTCGCCGTCTTTCATACGAATGCCGGGCACGTGACCTTGAACGACGAATCCTACAATGCCGAACGCATGATCGCGACCGGCAATCCGTATAAGGACCTGCTCGCCGGGTTAATGAGCCGCGGCGTACGGGTCGAACTCTGCGGCGCGACGGCGGCTGCACATGGCTGGGGAAACGCGGATCTGCTATCGGGCATCAAGGTCAATACAGACGCCATGGCCAGGATGTCTCAACTGGTCCAGCAGGGCTACGTCCAAATCACCGAGTGGAATTGACAACAAGCCGAAAGCGAGAAAGCACAATGAGCACGATCACGACCAAAGACGGAACGCGAATCTATTACAAGGATTGGGGCGCCGGGCAACCGGTTGTCTTTAGTCACGGATGGCCTCTCAGCGCGGATGCATGGGAGGACCAGATGCTGTTTCTGGCCTCGCAGGGTTTCCGTTGTATCGCCCACGACCGGCGCGGCCATGGCCGGTCCGACCAACCCTGGGTCGGCAACGACATGGACACGTATGCGGACGACTTGGCGGATCTGGTGATGGCACTCGATCTGCGCGAAGCCATTCACATCGGACACTCCACCGGAGGGGGCGAAGTGGCGCGCTATATCGGCCGCCACGGAACGGGCCGGGTCGCCAAGGCCGTCCTGATTGGCGCGATTCCTCCTCTCATGCTGAAGACCGCCGCAAACCCGGGAGGGCTGCCCATGGAGGTCTTCGACGGACTCCGGGCCAGCGTCCTGAAAGACCGGTCCCAGTTCTTCAAAGACCTTACCACACCCTTCTATGGAGCCAATCGGCCCGGCGCGACGGTCTCGCAAGGCCTGCGCGATTCCTTCTGGCTTCAAGGCATGATGGCCGGTCACAAAGCCGCCTACGACTGCATCAAGGCGTTCTCGGAGACCGATCTCACCGAGGACCTCAAACGCTTCGACGTGCCCACCCTCATCCTGCACGGTGATGACGATCAGATCGTGCCCATCGCCGACTCCGCATTGCTCTCCGCGAAGATCGTCAAGGGCGCGGCGTTGAAAGTCTACAAGGGCGCTCCGCACGGCTTGTGCTCCACGATGAAGGACGCCGTGAACCAGGAACTCCTGGCGTTCATCAGTTCCGGGAATGCGGCCGCTGGGTGAACCTCGAATGGAGTTCCTGGTGCGCGGTTGACCGCCACTTGGGCACATAGCATGTTTGATTCAACCTCAACAGCCGAAGATCTCCTGGCCGGCGTCAACCTGCAAGATCGGCGGATCTTGATCACTGGGGTGTCGGCCGGGATCGGCGTGGAGACAGCAAGGTCGCTTGCCGCGCATGGCGCCCAAGTGGTGGGCGCCGCGCGCGACCGGGCGAAAGCGGAGGCAGCCACCGCTGGGCTGAGGAAGGATGTCGCGGCTCCAGGCGCCTTCGAACTCATGGACCTCAATCTGGCGGACCTGAACAATGTCCGCTCCTTTACTGACAGGTTGCTGCACGCCGGTCGCCCGTTCGACCTGATCATCGCGAATGCCGGAGTAATGGCCACACCGTCCGGCCGCACCGTGGACGGTTTCGAAACACAGTTCGGGACGAATCATCTGGGGCACTTCGTACTGGTAAACCGCCTCGTTCCACTCATGAGACCCGGTTCCAGGGTGATCAGCGTATCTTCCGCCGGTCATCGATTCGCCGACGTCGACTTGGCGGATCCGAATTTCGAACACTCTCGCTATCAGCCATTCATTGCGTATGGCAGGTCGAAGACAGCGAACATCCTCTTTGCGGTTGCTTTCGACCAACGCCATCGGCAACGTGGCATTCGAGCGGCCGCGGTTCATCCAGGAGCGGTGCAGACGGAATTGAACCGCCATCTGGACCCTCGAAACCTGGAAGGCATGATTAACCAAATGAACCGGCAGATGGAAGCAGCCGGCAGCGGGCGCTTTCAATGGAAGACCATTCCGCAAGGCGCTGCGACCTCGGTCTGGGCGGAGGTCGTCGCTTCGGCTGAGGACATCGGCGGCCAGTACTGTGAAAACTGCCACGTCGGGAAGATTGTGCCGAACGATGTGTCCATCAGTGCCGTCAGCGAAGGAGTCCGGGCGTATGCCCTCGACCCGGTTTCCGCCGAGGCGCTCTGGCGCCGAAGTGAAGAATTGGTGGGCGAGTCCTTCGAGCCAGGCAGAGTGAACGGGTGAAGCAACGGAGGGAGGCAACGATGGAGAATCGTGTTTGGGTCGTGGCGGCAGCCGGCGGCGGCTTTATCGCAAAGGACATTCCGTTGGCGCCCCTCAAGGCTGGCGAAGTCCTCGTCGAGATCGCCGCCAGCGGAGTCAGCATTCTCGACACCAAGATCCGAGCCGGAAAGGCCCACCACGCGAAGCATCCGCTTCCATCCGTTCTTGGTCTGGAGATGGCAGGAACCGTAGTGGAAGTTGATCCATCGGTGGCGAAGTTCCGAGTGGGCGATGAAGTGTACGGCATGGTGGGCGGCGTGGGTGGACTTCAAGGGACGCTCGCCCGCTTCGTCGCTGCCGACGCCGATCTACTTGCGATGAAACCTCGCACATTGACCATGCGCGAAGCCGCGGCACTTCCATTGAACTTCATCACCGCTTGGGAGGGGCTGATCGATCAAGCAAAGATATCTACAGGCAAGACCGTGCTCGTCCACGGCGGGGCTGGAGGGGTCGGGCACCATGCCGCGCAAATAGCGATGGCCCATGGCGCAGACACTTATGCCACAGTGTCGAATCGCAACTCCGCGATCGTTCAGTCGTACGGTGCGACGCCAATCGACTACACGACAACGAGTGTCGAAGAGTATGTCGCTCGGTACACGCAAGGCGAAGGCTTCGACGTCATCTACGACACACTCGGCGGAAGCACCCTGGACGCTTCGTTTCACGCAGTGAAGTCCTACACGGGACATGTCGTGAGCTGTCTGGGATGGGGGAACCACTCGCTTGCTCCCCTCTCATTCCGTGCGGCCTCCTACTCGGGCGTCTTCACGCTGCTGCCGCTGCTTACTGGAAAAGGTAGAGCCCGGCATGGTGAGATCTTGAGTTCAGCCACCGCGCTGGCGGAATCCTGCAAACTGAAACCTCTTGTGAATGAGCGCCGATTTGGGACAACACAGTTGGCGGAAGCTCACCTCGCTGCTGAATCCGGCGGTGGCGGAAAGGTCGTCGTCGAGATCAGGCTTGCCTGATTTCGCGTGCTGCATTGGCGGTCCATCCCCGCTTCCCGTAAGTCTCCACCAACCGATCGCTGGACACGGCGATCTGAAATTTCGTCATGCGTGGAACAACGATATGTTTGAACGGAGTCGATTCCGTCATTGCCCGCGTCGCCACATCGATCGGCAAGTTCAGAAAAACAGCCGATCTCTCGCGCCACTGGTCGAGCTTCGGAGTCCTGCATGGGTGGCAGATCGAACCCCAGACGAGCGAGGTGTGACCGCGAATGTCGATTTTCGGCCTCAAGTCTCCGGCATCTCTCGATCCATACACCCAGGGTCGCGCCGTCTCTGGGATCGTCCATCCATAACCATTCCCTGATGCCAGGCATTCGCGAGACTGAACCCGGCTACGTGCCTGGCTCCCAGGGGTTGAATGTCATTACCTCAAGGTTGGCGAAGTCCTTCATGTTGCGGGTGACAACCGTTAGGTCGTGTTCCAGCGCTGTGGCGGCAATGAGCCCGTCAGTGCTCGGAATCGGTGTTCCCCGGTCGAGCGCCTGTGCGTTCAGGACACCCCAACGCTCTGAAATAGCCCTGGTCACTGGCAACAAACGTTGCTCAAACCATTGGTCGAGATCGTGATCCAACCACCGCTCCAACTCGTTCCGGCGTTTACCCGGCGCCAACCTCTCGATACCTTTGTGGATTTCGCCAAAGCTCAAGACGCTGGCCCAGACCAGATCGGGATTGGTCGCGCAGCCACGCGGCAACATTCTGATCGGGCGCGTCGTGGTGTTTGGATTCAGACAGGACGTTCGTGTCGAGAAGGAACCCAGCCACAACCTAGCGCAGGTCAACGGGACGCGGATAATCTCGCTGCCGCTCGATTTGCAGATCTGAGCCTGCAAACGGAGATTCGAGAAGGAAGTCGGCGAGATTCTTGCGCGGCTTTCGTGGCAGAGCCGTAGCCGGGGAAACCTGTTGCTTCTCGCGCCATGCGTTGACGCTTTGCACGATCAACTCATCCACCGAATGGAAGTGGCCCCGCTGGATCTCTTCTTGCACCAGTTGTTCGGTTTCCGGCTTGAGTTCGATCATCCTGCCTCGGTTCGATCCTTGCTCGTCGTCAATTCTTATGAGGCCACGTTGGAACCTATGTATGGCTCTGCTGCAAACCGCAATAGAACAGGGAATTACTGGGACCAACCCGCTCGCCATGGTGCGCGTTTCTTTCTCAACAGTCTCTGTCGGCCAGCGGTGCATGAACACCGAGACTCCCGTTTACGTTGACGGCGGTTCACCCCATCGGACTGCGCTAAAACTGTGCGAGAAGTCCTCTCGTTCATGTTGCTTTGGTTGGCCTCGAGCGAAAAGCAGATTCCCCAAGTTATTGTTTTTATTAGGAATCAAGAGAAGCAAATGGAGCTTTTGGAAGCCACTCCATTGCGCCCAAAGCAGGTGCGCTACCAGGCTGCGCTACACCCCGACATTCTTACACCCTTGATCTTAGGGATCTTCCTCAATGCGCGCGAGCGACCATGGCCCGTAAGCGTCACAAAACCGTGACAGCACCCAGGAAAAGTCCGAAATCGTGAGCGAATGCCAGACTTCACGATTGCAATAACCTGCGTAGACTGCAGAGCAGGCAAGCTACTGTCCCGTCCCTGTGGCGAGGTTCCCGCTG
>CAYUZM010000230.1:0-7922 GCA_964449665.1 uncultured Solibacteraceae bacterium | reverse complement strand
ACAGGGGCCGCCAGAGCCAAGGCCAGAAAAAGACTCGTGCCCAGCTTGTACATCTGATTCGTCACTGCACTCCTCCCAGTTTCATTATAGGGCCGCTTTTCCCCGCCGCCCAGACGGATTCCACCGCCTACGTGTAAAGACTTCATGATAATGAACGTGTGTCCAACGATTTGGGTTACGCCGATTCCGCCCGCCCGGGCTCAAACAGTGCCCCGCTTTGGCAACAGGTTCGTCCCGATTTCCCTGTGACCTCGCGGTTCATCTACCTGAACCACGCCGCCGTCGCTCCGCTCGTCCGCCCTGCCGCCGACCGCATGCAATGGCTCGCCGAAGACGCCTGCCTCCATGGTTCCATGCACTTCGACCAGTGGCTCGCCGCCTACGAAGGCCTCCGCGCCGCCTCCGCCGAACTGATCGGCGCCCATCGCGACGAAATCGCGATCATGAAAAACACCTCCGAGGGAATTTCCACCGTCGCCCTCGGCCTCGATTGGCGTCCCGGCAACCGCATCGTCGCTTTCCGCGAGGAATTCCCCGCCAACCAGTACCCCTGGCAGCGTCTCGCCCCGCGCGGCGTCACCATCGACTGGCTGTCCATCTACGATCCGCTCGACGTGATCGACCGCGCCGCCCGCGGAGCCAAGCTCCTCGCCATCAGCTTTGTGAACTACCTCTCCGGCCATCGCGTCGACCTCAACGCCATCGGCGAAATCTGCCATCGCCACAGCGTCTTCTTCTTCGTGGATGCCATCCAGGGCCTCGGCGTATTCCCGCTCAATGTCGATCGCGCACACATCGACGCCCTCGCCGCCGACGGCCATAAGTGGCTGCTCGGTCCCGAAGGCTGCGGCATACTCTACGTCCGCCGCGAATGGCTCGACCGCATCGAACCCATCGAGTTCGGCTGGACCAACGCCGTCGGCTTCACCGACTACGCCTCGCGCGACATGACCCTCCGCCGCGATGCCGCCCGTTACGAATGCGGCACGCTCAACACCATCGGCATCTTCGGCCTCGAAGCCTCGATGCGCTATCTGCTCGGCATCGGCATCGAACGAGTCGGCGAAGCCGTGCTGGCTCTCTCCGCCCAACTCATCGCCGGAGCCCGAGCCCAAGGCTACGAAATCCTCGGCGAAAACCACCCCAACACGCGCAGCGGCATCGTCACCATCCGCCGCGAAGGAACCGATTCACGCATGCTCGTCTCACGGCTCAAAGACGCGGGAATCATCGCCATCCCCCGCCAAGGCTACGTCCGGCTGTCGCCCCACTTCTACATTTCGCCGGAAGAGATTGGGAGGGTGGTTCAGGGTTTGGCAGCCGATGATTCGTAAATGAGTCTTGTGCCTGCCCTCAACCGAGCGGCTCTGCGCCGTGTAACTTCAGGTTGATGGCTCTCGTATTCGGTACGCGTGATGTATAATTCGAGCGCATGTTCTAACAATGGTCATTTTTCACTGGTTGTCATCATCCACTGTAGGAAGCATTGTCATTGGGCTGATTGCCGTAACGGCGTGGTTCTTGACATTCCTTCACCATTGGGGCTGGGCACTACCAGCCTTCGCAGTCACTCTGTTCCTTGCCGTCAGGACCTATTTTTATTTGGGTCGCCCTTGGCGCCGAGTGCACTTTCCTATGCTCCGCACATATGCAGAATCTGCGGCTATCGAGAGCTCACTGGCCGAATCAGAAGGGCGGGAATTTGCCAATCTAAATGCACTTACCTCAGTCGTCTACCATCATTGGAAATTAGCGAGCCGCCAACAGGCCCAAATCTTCGTGGAGAAATGTCTCAAAATAGGAGTTTCCACGGACGACGTAAACGCGATCCTCGCGTTCGCATCATCGCGAACCAAGAATGAGACTTGGTTAGCAGAACTCAGGACGTTTCTTGAAGAGGCGAATAGCCGTAGCGACCGGGGTCTTGAGATTAAGCTGATTGTCGCGGCAAGGATCCAAGAGAAGCATGGTTTCGCGTCACGAATTGAGTATCTCTACGAGATCTTTACAGGAAGGCCAAATTAATTCAATTTCTTGTTACTTTAGATTGCGCGTTAACGATTCCGGCGCAACGCCTGACAGCAAATCTAGCTTTGGAAGCGTACCTTTACTTGCTACTTGACAGCTCTACTTGATCGCGATACGCTGTGCAAAAGAACATGAAAGTAGCGCATTGTGTACTCTGTGAAAGCTCTGATGCTACTTCTAGCCCCCTCCCGAACATGGTCCACGGGGACTTTGTTGAATGTATGGCCTGTGGCCGCAGCTATGAAATCCCTCACATTACGTATTCAGCATTTGAAGATCTCAGCAGCATGTCCAACCTCGCCGATTTACGGGCCTGGGTAAAAGAGCATAACGAGCGAGGCGACAAACGGCCGTTGATTGACGAAGCGAGGCTCAAGAGATTTTGATCCGAGCCATATGGAATGGTGCCTGATTCCCAATTGATGATTGGGAAACTCATTCTGGGTTTTCTGTTCCGCCAATTTTCGCCCAGACCACTCGATCACAAGAAGTTTCTCTTTTGTAATCAATGCAGTACGGGGAATTCCTTGCATAGGGGCCTGCAATAATGGAATTAGGATGACTGCTCACGCAAACACCCCCGCGCCCGCCCCCACGCCGATGGAGGCCTCCGCCGCCAAGCTCCGCACCGAGCTCGCCCCCGCCACCCAGCTCGAAGAGATGTTCTTCGACCAAATCGTCCGCCTCTCGGTCCTCGCCGCGTTCCTCATGAAGCACATCACGGCCGACCCTGAACTCACCAACCCCGAAACCACGCGCCGCATGCGCATGTTGCTCTCCAACGAAGGCCGCCTCCGCTACTCACTCGAAGAGTTCCGCCGCCTCAAACTCGCTCGCCAGCTTCAGCAAGAGGACTCCGAGCTGGCCGCCGCCCCGATCCTCGCCATCGTCGCCCGCAACACCACCCGGAGCGGCTATCGGGCTCCACGCCGCACCGCCGCCGCGCCCATGCCAACAGCACACTCTCGCGACGTGGCCACGAATGACGCGCGGTTAGCGCGGCCCGCGCCCAACACCACGGCACCTTCTCGCGCCTTGGCCGCGAATGCCGCGCGGATAGCGCCGCCCGGACGCAACGCCCAATGCCCCTGCGGCTCCGCCCTCAAATACAAACGCTGCTGCGCGAACAAACAAGCCGTCGCAGCGTAGGAATGCCCCTCGCGCATGGGTCGCGGAGGCCGCGCGGTTAGCGCCATAATGGATGCACCATGATGCTCGGCGCCGTCACCTATAACATTTGCAAAGATTGGGACCTCGAAACGCTCATCACTAAACTCGAAGCCGCCCGGTTCGAAGCCGTCGAGCTACGCACAAGCCATGCCCACGGAGTTGAGCCTTCCATCGATGCCGCCCGCCGCCGCATCGTCAGCCAGCGCTTCGCCCGCTCCAAGGTCCGCCTGCTCAGCTACGGCTCCACCTGCGAATTTCATTCGGCCGACGCCGCCGAACGCGCCGCCAACGTGCTCACCTGCAAATCGTTCATCGACCTCGCGCACGACACCGGCGCATGGGGCGTCAAGGTCCGTCCCAACGGCTTCCCGCCCAGCGTTCCGAAAGAGCAAACACTGCAGAACATCGCCGCCTGCCTCAACGAGCTGGGCGACTACGGCCGCGGCAAAGGCGTCGAAATCTGGGTCGAAGTCCACGGCCGCGAAACCGCCGAGCCGCCGCACATGGCCGCGCTCATGAAGCTCACCAAGAACGACCAGGTCGGCCTCTGCTGGAACTCCAATCCGCAGGACGTCGTCAACGGCAGCGTCAAACAGTACTTCCAACTGCTGCGCCCGTGGATTCGAAACGTCCACATCAACGAGCTCGCCAGCGACTACCCCTACCGCGAACTGTTCGCCCTGTTGCGCGCCTCCAAGTACGAGCGATACACCCTCTGCGAAGCCCAGGAATCGAAGGAACCCGAACGCTTCCTGCGCTGGTATCGCGCCCTCTGGATGGAACTCAACAGGAATAGTGCATGATCCGATTCGCCCTCTCATTCGCCGCGCCCTTACTCACACTTGCCGCGCTCGCCGCCGCCGCGGTCCCCACGCCCGAAGCGCACTTCGGCCACGCCATGGGCGCGGACCGCAAACTCATCGGCTGGTCCCAAACCGTCGCCTACTTCAATAAACTGCCCGCCGCGAGCGACCGCATCGTCGTGCGCGAAATCGGCAAGACCACCGAAGGCCGTCCCATGATCGCCGCCTTCATCTCCGCGCCGGAAAACGTAAAGCAACTCACGCGCTACCAACAGAACCAGAAGCGCCTCGCCGACCCGCGCACCACCTCGCCCGAAGAGTCCGCCCGCATCATCGCCGGCCACAAAGCCGTGGTCATGATCACCTGCTCGATTCACTCCACCGAAGTCGCCTCCACGCACACGGCCGTCCAGTTCGCCTATCAGTTGCTTGCCGAATCGCGCCCCAAGTACAGCGCCATCCTGAAGGACGTCATCTTCATCCTCGTGCCTTCGCTCAATCCCGACGGCGTCGACATCGTGAAGAACTGGTACGACAAAACACTCGGCACGCCGCACGAAGGCACCTCGCCGCCGCAGCTCTACCAGAAGTATGTCGGCCACGACAACAACCGCGACTGGTACATCTTTTCGCAGGCCGAGACGCGCAACGTCGTCACCCAGCTTCACAACACCTGGCACCCGCAGATCGTCTATGACGTCCACCAGCAGGGCCCCTACGGCTCGCGTATCTTTATTCCCCCGTGGCTCGATCCGATCGATCCCAACGTCGACGCCATCCTCGCCCAATCGGCCAACATGATCGGCACCGGCATGGCCTACGACCTCACCGCCGCCGGCCGCAAAGGCGTCGTCATCAACGCGAGCTATGACTTCTGGACGCCCGCCCGCCACTACCAGGCCTATCACGGCGGCATGCGCATCCTGAGCGAATCGGCCTCCGTGCGACTTGCCACGCCGATCACGGTGCGTCCCGATCAGATCAGCCAGACCGCGCCCGGCTATCTGCCGCGCGAGCGCAGTTGGAACTATCTCGAACCGTGGCTCGGCGGCGAATGGCATCTCGCCGACATCGTGCGCGACCAGTTGATCGCCTGGGAATCCTGCCTCTTCCAGGCCGCCACCCGCCGCGACGACCTGCTGCGCGCCTTCTACGCCATCAACCGCAACTCGGTCACGCGCGCCACGCCGAAAGCCTTCGTCATTTCATCGAAACAGCGCGACCTCGGACTCACGCGGAAGCTGCTCGAAACCCTCGCCTTCGGCGCCGTCGAGATCGAGAAGGCTGGCGACACGTTCCAGGCCGCGGGCACAACTTATCCCGCGGGCTCCTACATCGTCCGCATGAACCAGCCATTCGCCTCGTTCGCCAAGACGCTGCTCGAACGGCAGCAGTATCCCGACCTGCGCCTCTATCCCGGCGGCCCGCCCAAGCGACCCTACGACGTCACCGCGCAGACCCTGCCGCTGCTCATGGGCGTCGGCGTAGCAATGATCGACGCCCCGTTCGAGGCCAAGGGCGCGCGCGTCACTACGTTCAACGACCTGCCCGCCGTCAATCAGTGGTTCAAATTTCCCGGCGGACGCGCGCCCCGCGTGGCGATCTATCGCAGCCACATGCCGCAGATGGACGAAGGCTGGACCCGTTGGATGTTCGAGCAGTTGGGTATTGCCTACACGAGCATCGGCAACGCCGAGATCCTCGCGGGCAACCTTCACTCGAAGTACGACTCGATCCTTTTCCCCGACCAGTCGCCCGCCTCCATTCATTCCGGCTACGCCCGCGGCGCCATGCCCGACGAGTTCACCGGCGGCCTCGGCGACAAAGGAGCTTCGAGTCTGAAATCGTTCGCCGAGGAGGGCGGCTCGCTCGTCTTCCTCAACGACTCCTGCGACTACGCCATCGAGCGCCTGTCGCTTCCCGTGCGTGACGCCACCAAGGGCCTCAACACGCGCGAATATTACGTCCCCGGCTCGCTTCTCAACGTGCGGCTCACGGCAAATCACCGCCTCGCCCGCGGCCTGCCCGAAGAACTCGCCATCTGGAACGAAGCCTCGCCCGTGTTTCAAATCGCCCAGGACGCCCGCGTGTCGAGCGTCGCCCGCTACCCCGCCGGCGGCCTGCTCGCCTCCGGCTGGCTCCTCGGCGAAAAGCACGCCGCCAACCTGCACGCGCTCGTCGAAGTCCCCATCGGCAAGGGGAAGGTGATCCTCTTCGGCATGCGCCCGCAATACCGCGCCCAAAGCTACCAGACGATGAAGCTGCTTTTTAACGCGCTCATGCCGTGATCGCTTTAGGCATAATGATGGATAGCTCCATGGGCCGCATGCTCCAGATCGGAGAAGCGCAGGTTGACGAGACCCGGCTGGTGGAATTGTGCCGGCGCTATGGCGTCCAGGAACTTTCGCTCTTCGGTTCGGCAGCCCGCGGTGAGATGGGTCCCGGCAGCGACATCGATTTATTGGTCGAGTTTCTCCCAAGCGCGGAAATCGATCTCGTGGAGTACGCCGGATTAATGTTGGAGTTGTCTCAGCTCGCTGGGCGAAGGGTCGACTTGGTCTCCAAGAAGGGACTGAAACCCGTGATCCGGGCGTCAGTCCTTGACGAAGCCCAACTCCTTTATGCGGCATGACAGTCTCTTCCTCGCGGATATCGTTGAGGCAGCGGACCACATCGCCGATTTCATCGCGGACAAGGGGTTCGAGGAGTTTCAGCGATCGGAGATGCTCCGCAGTGCCGTGCTGCAGAAGCTGACGGTCATAGGCGAAGCGGCAGCGCGGATCTCTGAAGAACTGAGCGGCTGCCATACCGAGATACCTTGGCCGCAAATCGTGGCCTTCCGCAACATTCTCGTCCACGCATACTTTGGAATTGATTGGGAGATCGTGTGGCGGGCGGCGAAGAATCGATGTCCGGACTTGCGAAACGACGTCGCTCGAATGCTCGCCGCGGAAGCGGGCACTTCAGAGCCGGTTCGCGCATTTGAGCGTTACATTGGCATTGACTATTCCGGCGCGGAGACGCCCGTGTCGGGTCTCAAGGGTCTGCGGGTTTACGTTTCGGACGCGTCATCGCTACCGATCGAAGTACTGCCGCCGCCGAGTCCCCGCAAGTATTGGACTCGCCGTGGACTCGCCGAGTGGCTGCTGGCTCAACTACAGGAGGGACCGGCGACGCTTGTTGGGATCGATCATGGCTTCTCGTTCCCCAAGCAATACTTCGAGCACCATGGACTGCCATTGAATTGGCCGGACTTCCTGGAAGATTTCCGGCGGCACTGGCCGACTGATGAAGATCATGTCTATGTGAGCTTTGTTCGCGATGGGGTTTGCGGAAATGGCGCGGCGAGGCGCGGAGATGCGCGCTGGCGGCGTCTCACAGAGATCGGGAGCAAAGCGAAATCGGTATTCCACTTCGATGTGCCGGGACAGGTGGCGCTATCGACCCACGCCGGATTGCCATGGCTCCTATTTCTAAGGAACCAGCTCGCCGGCAGGGTTCACTTCTGGCCATTCGACGGATGGCACATCCCGTCTGGACGATCCGCCGTGGTCGAAGCGTATCCGGCACTATGGAGCGGCGCATTCGCTCGCGAGGACAGGAATTCCGATCAGCACGATGCGTTTTCGATCGCGGCCTGGATGCGCGCTGCCGACGGCAACGACTCCCTCCTGAACTTCTTGAACCCGCAACTCAGTGAGGAGCATCGCCAGCTCGCGGAAATAGAAGGGTGGATTCTCGGCGTCGAGCCCGCTGGCGGCATCCCAAACGCTCGCGGCTTTTAGGCCGCGGTGACGCCCCGCCCCCTCATGCCCTAAACTGAAAGACCGGATGAACGTAGGAATCCAACACCTCCACACCTACTTCTTCTTCCCCTTTTCCATCGATAAACACACCGTCGCGCAGGACCATCCGGAGATC
>CAYUZM010000229.1:0-7924 GCA_964449665.1 uncultured Solibacteraceae bacterium | reverse complement strand
ATTATTTATTGCTTCACGCTTCCGTTTGCGCTGGTGGACCTGTATGGCTGGTGGACGCTGCTCGACGTACTGTTGGTGGCCTACACATTTCTCGGCATCGAGGAGATTGGCGTGGAGATAGAGGGCCCGTTCGGGAACGACGAGAACGACCTGCCGCTGGAGGCGATTTGCGAGACGATCCACCAGAACGTCTACGCACTTGCCGGGATGTATGCGGGCCCGCGGGAGAAATTACCGGAGGGGTTGTGAGCGGGAAGGAGGTGCCGGCATGCCGGGAGGCCCGTCGCACCTGTTGCGGAATGCGATCATGTGATGAGTAAGGAGTTCACGGAGATGAAGAAGACAATTTCGGTTTTGATGCTGGGCGCGCTCGGCGCGGTGGCGGCGAACAAGGACAATACCGAGCGGCTGGAACGCGCGGCGGTGGTGTTCGAAGAAGTAATGGGAATTTCCGACAAGGCGATTCCCCAGACGTTTCTGGACAAAAGTGAATGCGTGGTGCTGGTGCCTGGGATGAAAAAGGGCGCATTCATCGTGGGCGCGAAGTTCGGACGCGGATTTCTTTCGTGCCGGAACAAGGGCGGCGCCGGGTGGAGCGCACCAGGGGCGATTCGCGTGGAAGGCGGCAGCGTCGGATTTCAGATCGGTGGGTCCGAAACTGACGTCATTATGCTGGTGATGAACGAGCGCGGCTCGGAGCGGCTTTTGAGGAGCAAGTTCACGCTGGGCGGCGACGCCAGCGTGGCGGCGGGGCCGGTGGGGCGCGACGCCTCGGCGCAGACGGACGCGATGATGACCGCCGAGATTCTGACGTGGTCGCGTTCGCGCGGCGTGTTCGCGGGCGTTTCATTGCAGGGCGCGACGCTGCGGCAGGACATCGACGTGAACACGGATATGTACGGCAAAGCGTATGAGAACGCGCAGATCGTACGGAGCGGGCTGGCGGCGCCGGATGCGGCCAAGAAGATGATGGGGCTGCTGACGAAGTACTCGGCTCGCAAATCGAAATAAAGAGCGGTAGCGGCGCGGACGCGCCGGCGCAAAATGAGAACGGGAGCCGTTGGACGCGGCTCCCGTTTTTCGTTTCTACCAGTCGACGACGGAGCCGTCGTCTTCGTCGTAGCGGGTGAGATAGGGTCGGGGTTCACCGACCTGGGACATCAATTTGTTTTCGTCGATGGTGATGCCGAGGCCGGGTTCACTGAACAGCGGGCGGTGGCCGCCGCTGACCGGAGGCAGGGGTTTGGCGAGCAGATCGGAGTATTCGTTGTCTCCGCGTTCCTGGATCAGGAAGTTGGGAATGGAGGCGGCGATCTGCATGCTGGCCGCGAGTGAGCAGGGACCTTGCGGATTGTGTGGCGCGAGCGGCGAGTAGTAGGCCTCGGCCATGCCGGCGATAATCTTCAATTCGGTGATGCCGCCGGCGTAGCAGACGTCGGGCTGGAGGATGACGGCGGCGCGCTTTTCGAGAATCTCCTTGAAGCCCCACTTGGTAAAGATGCGTTCGCCGGTGGCGATGGGGATGTGAGTTTTCTTGGCGAGTTCGGCCATCACATCGACGTTGAGCGCCTGCACGATCTCTTCATAGAACCAGGGATAGTAGGGCTCCAGGGCCTTGATGAGGACGCTGGCGGTGGGCGGTTGGACGGCGCCGTGGAACTCGACGCCGATGTCGACGCCTTTGCCGACCTTTTCGCGCAGGGCCTTGAAACGCTCGACGACCTCTTCGACAAACATCTGGCCTTCGTTGTATTTGAAAGGCGCGCGCTTGGTGCCGCGCAGGCCGACCTTCATGGCGTTGATGCCGGTTTTCTCGTTGATCTGGCCGTAGACGCGAACGCGGTCGCGGGTGGGTCCGCCGAGGAGCTTATAGACGGGCACGCCGTAGCATTTGCCGGTGATGTCCCAGAGGGCCTGGTCGATGCCGCTGCTGATGGCGGTTTTGATGGGGCCGCCGCGGTAGAAGGCGCCGCGGTGAATGGCCTGCCAGTGGAAGGCCACGCGGCGTGGGTCTTTGCCGACGAGGTAGTTGGAGACTTCGAGCGCGCCGGCGGCGCAGGCCTTGGCGTCGTCCTTCAGCATTTCGCCCCAACCGGTGACGCCGGCGTCGGTGGAAATCTTGACGAAGACCCAGGTGTTCTTGAGAACGAACGATTCAATCTTCGTGACTTTGATGTTGTCGTTGGGGCCAATGGCGGCCGCGGCATCGCAGCGTTGGGCGTTGAAGGCTTCGAGGCTGAACAGGGCGGCGGGGCCGTAGAACAGGGACCGGAGCATGGAACGGCGGTCGATTTGCGGAAGAGACATGGAGAAGTAACCTCAGCAAAAGAGTGTATCGCGGCTCACGGCGGGGCGGTTCGCGCGTCAGAGAGAAGTTATGAGGAACTTGTGGGCCATTCTCGCGATGACATTGCCAGTGTGGGCGGCGCCGCCGTCAACGGGCGAGTGGAGGCAGTTTCGAGGACCGAACGGGACGGGCGTGGGAACGTCGACGGGCCTGCCGGTGGAGATGGACGCGGCGCACAACCTGGTGTGGAAAGTGGCGACGCCTTCGTCGTATTCGTCGCCTGTGTTGACGGAGAACCGGGTGTATTTGACCGGGCATGAGGACACGAAGCTGTTTACGGTGGCGCTGGACCGGACGACGGGGCGCGAGCTTTGGCGGGCGGAAGCATCGAAGCCATGGCCGGTGAAGCCGAAGGGTCCGGCGAGTCCCTCGATGTCGTCGCCGGCGACCGATGGCGAGAATGTGTACGTAATTTGGGAGCATTCGGGACTGTTCAGCTACGACAAGGACGGGAAGCCACGTTGGAGCCTGGCGGTGGGCGATATCAACACGCCCTATGGATTTGGGAGTTCGCCAGTGGTGATCGATTCGACGCTGGTCTTGATTTGCGATCAGGATGGCGAGTCGTTCGTGATGGCGGTACACAAAGACACGGGCAGGCAGTTGTGGAAGACGGCGCGCCCGCACGCGCAGCACAGCTTCCCCTCGCCGGTGGTGTTTCAACCTCGGGGCAAGGATGGCAAGTTGGGGCCGAAACAGGTGATTGTGTCGGGGTCGCACCAGGTGGCGGGCTATTCGCTGGCGACGGGAGAGAAGTTGTGGTGGGTGGATGGCATGGCGTGGCAGGCCAAGCAGACGCCGTTGGTGGTAAGCGATTCGATCTACGTGCTTTCGTCGATGCCGCCGATGCAGGAGTTGGGTCCGGTGCCACAGGAGAAGACGCTGCCGGACTTTCTGGAAAAGTACGACGCCAACAAGGACGGCAAGATGACGAAGGACGAGGCACCGACGGCGAAGCCTTACGGGATGCGCGAGTTGTGGTTCTTGTGGGATCTGAACAAGAACGGGCAACTCGATGCGCCGGAGATCGACATCTTTTTGAAGCGCAATTCGGCGCGAAGCGGACTCTATGCGATCAAGCCGGCGGGCACGGGGGACCTGACCGCGTCGGCGGTGGCCTGGTCGTACGAGAAGGGGCTGCCGAACATTCCATCTCCGCTGCTGTATCAGGGCCTGCTGTATGTCGTGCGCGAGGGCGGAATTCTGACGGCGCTCGATCCGGCGACGGGGAAGATGGTGAAGCAGGGGCGGGTAACGGGAGCGTTGGGTGACTATTTTGCGTCGCCCGTGGCAGCCGATGGCAAGCTGTTCCTGCTCACGCACGACGGCAAACTGGCGGTGCTCAAGGCGGGGGCGGAGTTTGAAGTGTTAAAAGTGAACGAACTTGACGAGACGTCGTGGGCGACACCGGCGTTGGATGGGGACCAGGTGTTTGTGAAGACGCAGTCGGCGCTGTATTGTTTTGCGCTGAAGAAAGCCGGGTAGCTCAGGGGAGCACGTCGGCGATGGGCTTCCCGGCCTTGGGTTCGGCGGCGTTGTAGTCTTCACCGAGCAGGGCGGCGATGGTGGCGGCGATTTGGCTCTGGGTGACGGCGGCGATGTTTTTTCGTTCGCCCAGCGGTCTGGTGTCCGGCCCCAGGAAGGCCATCCAAATGTACTTTGACTGAGGAAGCTTTTCGCCGTGGCCCTTCCATGTGACGGGCGCTTCACCGCGGCCGTGGTCGACGGTGAGCACGAGCGTGGTGACACCCCGGTAGTCGGGGTGTTTCTGCGCGGCGTCCCAGAGGCGCTTCACGTATTCGTCGACGCGGCGGGCGGCGCGGAGGTACTCCGTGTAGTTGCCGCCGTGCGCCCAGTGATCGGTTTCTCCGAGCGAGAGATAGAGCAGCGAGGGTTTCTTCACGCGCCAGTATTCGAGTGCGGTGTGGAAGGGATAGATGTCGTGCGACTCGCCGGCGACGTCGCGCGGGGCTTCGGCCTTGAGCTCGTTGACGATCTCCATCTTGGGCGTCATGGGCGTCATCGTCATCGGCTCGTACCCTGCGTTGACGGGAAAGCCGGCGCGAGGTGCGTTGATGATCCACGGAAAGGTGTCCCAGGCGCCGAAGGCCGCAACCTTCCCCTTGTAGGCGGGTTTGGCGTGGAGCCATTCAAACAGTGTTACGTTGGCGTTGTACTTCTTTTCATTGCTATCGATTCTGGGATCGCCGAAGCCGGTGAACGTTTCGTTGTAGCCGGGGTAGGAAAAGTTTCTGCCGTTGGTGACGTAGGCTTCCGCGGCGGCTTCGCGATTGCCGTAGATTTGCCCCTGCTTGGCGATCACGCTCCACAAGAACGGCATCAGGGTCTGGCGGCGCTCGGCGGCGGACTCGCGCCAATAGGTCTTCTTGAGCCCCTCAACATCGGCGACGGCGCCATTCTCCTTGTTCATCAGCGCGGCGTCGGCGCCTTGAAACACTTCCTGCCAGCGCAGGCCGTCGGTCATGACGAAAATGACCTTTTTGGTTTTGGGTTTCGTCTGGGGCAGGGCGCAGGGCGCGGCGAGCAACGCGGCCACGAACAAGGCGGCCGGGCGGAATGCGGATCGAATCATGGCGAGTGCTCCTATGGAAAGAATCCAGCTTACCTGTTTTGATGTGAATCCTTGCTGACGCGCTACACTTTTCAAGTTGGCCCAGTCCCATCGTGTTGAGGTTTTGAAGTACACACCGGAAGAGATTCTCATCCGGCAGCGGCCGGGGTATGCCGAGTTCGCGATTTCGTCGCTGATCGCGTGCCTGCTGTTGGCATACGCGGCCTATGAGGCGGTGATGCCGGACACGAATATGGCGTTGTGCGGGCTGCTGGCGGCGGTGGCATTGTTCTGGGCGGGGGTGGCGGCATTTTCGTTGCTTGAGACGCGCATTCACGCGCAGCGTTCGGCCGCGCTGCTGACGGTACAGCGAAGGTTTCTCACGCTCGCATCGACGCGCCGCCTGCAACTGGGCCACATCCGCGAGGTACGCATGGAACCGGCACTGTTCCATCGCGCGGGGCTCAGCGCCGTGATGCGTTCGGGACGCCGCGTTTCGTTGACGTTTCCGCCCGTACCGGGCGACCGGTTCTGGCTGGACAAGCTTTCACTGGACCTGGCCAGTTTCCTGCCGCGTACGGCGGCGCCTCGACCCTAGCCTTCGCGCGGGGTAAACTGGCGGTCGATGGAACAAATACTTTCGCGCCGCGGCTTTTTGGCCGCATCCACGGCATTCGCCGCATCCACAACGTCACTGCTTGCCGCGGGCAAGAAACCGGTTTTCGGACTGGAGTTGTACTCAGTACGGAACGAACTCGCCAAAGACCTGCCGGGCACTTTGAAGGCCGTGGCCAAAATGGGCTACGAGGGCGTGGAGTTTTTTGGCCCGTACGCGGACTGGAAGCTCGACTACGCCAAGGAAGTGCGCAAGATGTTGGACGATCTCAACGTGAAGGCGCTTTCGGCGCACACGGGGGCAAAGTACTTCGCGCCGGAGGAGCTGGCACGCGTAATCGAGCTCAACCAGGCGATTGGGTCGAAGAATATCGTGATGTCGAGCGCGGGACGCGTGACCACGCTGGACGGCTGGAAGGAAGTGGCGGCGAAACTGGCTGCCGCCGATGAAAAGCTGAAGCCGCTCAACATGCGAGCGGGCTTTCACAACCACCAGACGGAGTTCATGCCCATCGAGGGGAAAAGGCCGATGGAAGTGCTGGCGGCGAATACGCCCAAGAGCGTGGTGCTGCAGTTGGACGTCGGCACATGTTTGCAGGCGGGCACCGATCCGATCGAATGGGTAAAGGCGAATCCGGGCCGCATCGCTTCGATGCATCTGAAGGATTGGAAGAACGCACCGGGCCATGAGGGCTACCAGATTCTGCTGGGCGAGGGTTACACGAAGTGGAAGGCGCTGATTCAAACCGCGCAGAAGACGGGCGGATTGGAGTATGTGCTGGTGGAGCAGGAAGGCCACGCACTGCCGGCGCTGGAAGCGTCGGAAAAATGCCTGGTGAACCTGAAGAAGATTCTCGGCTGATGTGCGCTCGCGGCCGTGGTCCACTCTCTCGGACTACGGCCGCGAGTTGCCGGGATCAGTAGCGGTGGGGAATGAACGAGACCGTCTCTTCCGCATCGAGGCGGAACTGCTGCCGGGGACCTACTTGCGGCATCTCGGGCGCAAAGGGTGTCTCCGGGCGAGGCGCGACATTGGATTCGCGGAAGGCAAAATAGCTGGCTTGCACGGCGACG
Source organism: uncultured Solibacteraceae bacterium (assembly GCA_964449665.1). Taxonomy (GTDB): domain Bacteria; phylum Acidobacteriota; class Terriglobia; order Bryobacterales; family Bryobacteraceae; genus JAFLBB01. Next base: position 1,316 of record CAYUZM010000229.1, on the reverse strand, counting down.
GCGGCATCCGACCGGGGATCGGTGCCGGTCGTAATTTCGCGTTCGGCCATCACTTGGAACAGGCCGCTGGTGTCGGGATCGGGCGAGATGACGGCGGCATGCGCCTGACCGTTGAAGCCGAGCGTGGCCACAAAAGTTGCGCCCATTAGAATGAGTCTCAAAATCGACCTCCGATTGTCGATGCCCCTGGGACGCGTGAGTAGGGGAAACTGAAGTATTGAGTGGGCAAGCTCCCTGCTGAACTTGCGGGTTGTTAGTTTCATGATAGGAATTCAAGCCAAAGTTTTCAATTGAATATTCGGCTACAGACAACTTTCCCAATACCTCCCCCCACATCGTTGCTCGCGCTCCCCCACAGGTGGGGATTCGATACTCAGTAGTTTTTACCGGGTTAAACGCGGCGCTCCGAGTGTGCCCTTTTCTTCGCCCCGTAACGTTTACGCTGCATGTTCGTCTTTTTCAGATCCGGTGCGATGTCACGTTAAGATGGATCGACCGGGTGTGCCCATTCTCTACTTGCGAGGTTCTGTGCAACTGATTCGTGTCTTTCTCATTGCGGTGTTTGTCCTGGCGCAGATGCACGCGCAAACCGTTCTGGCGACATTGGCCGGAACGGTTGTCGATGCGTCAGGAAAGGCGGTGAGCGGCGCGACAGTGGAGGCGCGTTCGCGAGAGACGGGGCGTGCGGTGGCCGCGAAGAGCGATAGCCGGGGCGAGTTTGTGATGCCTGCGCTTGCGCCGGGTGCCTACACAGTGACGTTTCAGGCGCCGGGATTCCTGAAGATCTCGCGGATGCTGGAGTTGACTGTCAATCAGCAGGTACGCATCAATGCGGAGTTGCCGGTTGGCACGGCGGCGTCACCAGATACGTTCAACGTCATCGACGAGCGCCCGCTCCTTCGCACGGACACGGCGGCGCTGGGCGCGGTGGTCGAAAACGCGCAAGTGACTGGGCTCCCGCTGGACGGGCGCAATTGGACCGAACTGGCGCTGCTGGTTCCGGGGGCCGCGCCTTCGGCGCAAGGATCGGCGGGATCGGTTCGCGGCAACGTGGCGCTCAGCTTGAACGGCGGGCGCGAGGATGCGAATAATTTCTTGCTCGATGGCGTGTACAACGGGAATCCGAATTTGAATGGCTCGGGCGTGGTGCCGGCGGTGGACGCGATTCGCGAGTTTGAGGTGGTCACGTCGAACTACGATGCGAGCTTCGGACGCAATGGCGCGGGTCAGGTGAACGTGGTGTTAAAAAGCGGCAGCAACGAGCTGCATGGCGCGTTGTATGAGTTTTTCCGTAACGCCGCGCTCGATTCGAAGAA
>CAYUZM010000228.1:0-7982 GCA_964449665.1 uncultured Solibacteraceae bacterium | reverse complement strand
GGAAGTCGAAGGTGGAGTCAGTCGCGGCGGGCCCGGCGGGCGAGGGCGACGAGGTTTTACGGGCCCCAGTGTTCCGGTTGACGGGTTGCCGCTCATCAAACCGCCGTATGACCGGATCACCGCGTACGACATGAACACGGGAGAGATCGTCTGGCAAAAGGCACACTCGTCCACGCCCGACGACATCAGGAATCATGCCGCGCTGAAGGGGCTCAAGCTTCCACGCCTGGGCCAGCCCGGCCGGACATTCATCGGCGTCCTCACCACGAAGACGCTCTTGATTGCGGGCGAAGGAGGCGTTCACACCAACGCCAAAGGCGAACGGGTTGCTCTGCTCCGCGCCTACGACAAAGTTACGGGCGAGGACATTTCCGGGGAAGTGAACATGCCGGGCAAACAGACCGGATCGCCGATGACGTACATGTACAACGGCAAGCAGTACATCGTAGTCGCCGTCACGACCGACGGTGCAAATGGAGGAGGCGAACTCATTGCCTTCGCCCTGCCGTAGGCGTTTTGAAGAGTAGGGCGCGCGGGGCCGCGAGTGTGATCCGGCATCTTCGTAGCGCGGCCAGTTTGTGCGTTGCCTATCTTCTGTTCTGAGCGACCTGTTTTCGGCCGGCCGATTGGAACAGTCGCGGTGCAAAATCCTCCAGGTTGCGGCGCCACGTTTGCCACTCATGATCGGTACCCGGCGATTGGGAAAAGATGTGCTGGATCTTCGCCTCATCGAGGGACGCGTGCAGCTTCTCAATTCCCTGCCTCATCCTCTCGGGCTCCTGGGTCCCCACGCCGATCCACAGAAGGTGCACGCGTTTTGCAAACTCAGCCGGGTCGGCCATCGCACCGTTAAAGGCCGTTTTCGTATCCAGCCTGTCGCTCCCTGGGGCAAAGACGTTCGCCGCTCCGCTGAACCCGCCAATCCACGAGAACAGATCGAGGTGATTGAAGGTTACCTGAAAGGTCTGCATGCCCCCCATGGAGAGGCCCGCCATGGCGCGGTGGTCCCGATCGGTGAGCGTGCGAAAGTGTGAGTCGACGAACGGGATCAGCGCCTGCGTGATGTCATCCTCAAAAGCCGACATCATCTCCTGCATCGCCCTCCTCATCTCCGGAGATCCAAACGCGCCGCCACGGGGCTCGGGAACGGGCTGGCCGGCGCGGCGGGCGTAGCCATTCGCCATGACGACAATCATTGGCTTCGCGCGGCCCGACGAAATGAGGTTGTCCAAAATGAAGTTTGCCTTGCCCTGGCGGGTCCAGCCGGATTCATCCTCGCCGCCTCCGTGCTGCAGGTAGAGCACGGGGTAGCGCTCCTTCAGCTGCTTGTCATACGCGGGCGGCGTATACACGAGTGCATGCCGCCACGTGCCGGTTACTTTTGAGTGATACCAGACCTCGCGGACTTGTCCGTGAGGAACATCCTGCGGCAAGTAGTACGTCGATCCCGCTTCGGGTACCTCGACCGCGCTGGCCCACTTGCTTCCGCCAAAGTAGGCCGTGCTCCCAGGGTCGCTGACTTCGGCGCCATCTACGACGACCGTGTAGTAGTGAAGCCCTGGAGCCAGAGGCGGTGTGGTGAATGTCCAGAATCCGTCGGCCTGCTTACTCATCTCGGCCTTTGGGCCACTCCAGAAGTTAACCCGGACCTTGCTGGCGTCGGGCGCTTTGAAACGAATCTCCACCCGGGATTTGCTGTCCACGCGCGGATACTGCGCATTGAGCACGTTGGTTGAAGCGGGCTTGAAATCGCTTGCATTCTGTGCCAAGCAAACGCTGGACAGCAGCGCGCCCACGAATGTCGCTAGTCTCATCTCACCTCCAAACGTTTGGGCCGCCGGCCATGCTGGCCGTATCTCCACAACAGCAAATGGCTACGCCCCAGAATGCCGGCAAGATCTCTTGCGAAGTCTATCGCTCGGCGTACGGGTTTGAGTATATCCGGATTCTCAAGCGAGGCAGGGTTCCGGCGGCGGCGGGCTGCAGCATTGCAAGCGCCATCTTGGTAAAGCGGGCGGCCTGGAGACGAACCGAGAATGTGCGGCTGTTCTGCACAACTGGCTCGTTTTACGACGCTGGTCTGGGATTGGGGGGGGGCCCATTTGTTGGTGGAGAGCCGCCAAGAAGTGGTAGCGCTAACGGGAATCGGACCTGTCTCGCTACTCCCGGAGTCACTCAATCTAGTGCAATCTCATTGAAAAAATGAAACTAATGTGGCGGGAAAAAATCGGTTCTCGCGACGAATACCGATGGCGGTCACTTGGTGATCGCCGCCGCGTGGCCGATCCAACGGCTGCCGACCGTTGCCGAAGACATCTGGCAAACCTGGCCAAAGTTTGCTTCTCCAGCTCGCTACGTACGTTGGGTGCGCGCCTAACGGCTGCGCGAATCTGCGCGGCGGTTTTGAGCGACACACTTCGTGCGAATTCATCGCGCTCCCGCTATCGACTGAGGATGTGGAAGCGGTAGTGGCGTGCGGACGCTCGGAAGCGTTCCGGTTCGGACGACGTATCGAGTACTTCACAATTGGGTGGAACAGTCTCTAAGGAGTACCTGTAGTTCACGTAGCGCTCACTTTGAATCCACGTGGAAGCCATGGATCGTGCGCAAATTATCCGCGTCCTCGCTGATCCTGTGCGGCTACATTCCCGAGGGAAAAGTCTCGGCCGGTTCCCCGATACCCCATTCGGAAGTGCGTTCAAGAGGCTCCACGGCACGGGTTTGATCGAAGTGGATGATTGCGTCGAACTGATCCGAGATGCGCGCGGGGAAGTAGTGGCTGGTCAGTTCGGATTCGGGTAGGTAGAGAACACCGATGGCGCGTTCCAGCATCGGCTCCCTAAGCCCCTGTGCGACATGCGTGCCGGCCGTGAGCGTGAGCAGAAACGAGGGTATGCCGGCCTCGTGAAACAACGATTCATAGCTCCCCTGCATCCCGGGGCGAACCGTCTTCCTCTCCGCCGGCCCACCTCAGTTCGAAGCCGCTGTCACGGTGTCGGTGTAAGTCGTGAAGCCGACCAAGACGCAATCGCGGCCGTGCTTCTGACGAACTAATTGTCCGACGTTCCATTCTCCCGACTTCCCCATCTGCGTGGCCCGGGCGTCGCCAAGATGGGAATTGTGCGCCCACAGCACCGCTTTCGCCCTCTGCTTGTTCATGGAGACGTGGTCGACCACCGAATCCAACGTCTCTGCCATATGCTGATCGCGAAGATTCCACGAAGCCACCCGCCCGCGGAACATCGTGCGGTAGTATTGCTCGGCATCCTTCACCAGCCGGGCGTTCTGCTCCGCATAAAAGAAGTCATCTGCTGCGATGCGGCCATCCCTTCGCGCATACTCCGCCGCACGCCTCTGCAGATCGATCAATTGAGAGACGACTTCGGACTCGCAGGTGTGACTCAACCCCAGCCCCGCTGCATAGCCGTAACTCTGGGGATCTTCACCAAAGTGTTCGAAACACCCGTACCGGTGGCGCGCCCGGCGGGCGCCTTCCGGATCGACCTTGTCCAAATAAGATAAGACCGCTTCGATCGATGCGTGCATGCTGTAGAGATCGAGCCCATAGAAGCCGGTCCTTCTTGCGTCGGGCGGAAGTGAGTCATTGTGATTGCGTAGCCAGCCGACGAAGTCCAGAACGTCTGCATTGCGCCACATCCATGCAGGAAAGCGCTTGAATCCGGAAAGGGCCTCGACCGCGTCGGCGTCCTCGCCTCCCCCGCGGACATACCGGTTCACTCGATAAGCGTCCGGCCAGTCTGCCTCAACCGCTACAACCGTGAATCCCTTCTCTTGAATGAGACGCTTGGTGATCTGCGCCCTTTGCCGGTAAAATTCGTGGGTTCCGTGCGATGCCTCACCCAGCAGCACGAATTGTGCGTCACCAATAAATTCGAGTAGATGGTCAAAGTCTGAAGGGGACCCTGTCAACGGCTGAGCGGCGTTGTGAACAAGGTCAGTAATGATGGGAAGGGTTGCATTCAGCATGGCGGCAATTCCATCCTTTCCATCCACGTTGCAAGTTAGAAGCCAACTGGCACCCAAACTGCACGGAGCGTGGATATGGAAAGGGCCGTGACTCACATCGCACTTGGCAAAATCCAGCTCTCGGCCGACGTTTCGCTGCCAGACCATGCGGGCGGCCTCGTGCTGTTCGCTCATGGCAGCGGCAGCAGCCGCCATAGTCCGAGAAACCGTTACGTCGCGAATGTACTCAACCAAGGAGGGATCGCGACTATCTTGACGGATCTCCTTACGGAGGAGGAAGAGTCGCTAGACGTTCAGACAGCCGAGTTGCGCTTCGACATCGCGCTCCTCGGCAAACGCCTTGTTGGGATAACGGATTGGATTGAGCGCCAACCCCGCCTTCAGAATCTCGGGCTCGGATATTTTGGAGCCAGTACCGGCGCCGCCGCGGCTTTGGTCGCCGCCGCGGAACGGCCGGAAATCGTGAGAGCGGTCGTCTCGCGCGGAGGACGGCCGGACCTTGCCGGGCCCTCACTGGGGGTGGTGCGGGCGCCGGCGCTTTTCATGGTCGGAGGCGACGATGCGGTCGTTCTCAATCTGAATCGGGCTGCAATGGCCCGGCTTCCGCGTAACACCGTGCAGAAACTCGAAATCATTCCCGGAGCCACTCATCTGTTTGAAGAACCGGGCACGCTCGACACGGCCGCCGGCCTGGCACGGGATTGGTTCCGCAATTATCTTTCGCCGGTAGCCGCTTGAACGATTCGGGTCCACGCCGGCACCGGCACAGGCTCCGAAGGAGCCGCCGTCAGCCTGGATCGAACCTCCTGTCCACGGCGCACGGCGCACCCTTGCTCAACTCCAATTCAAGTTCCTCCAGGAAGCCCCGCTGGCCCTTCAAAATCTTGCTCCGCGCAACGCCGGCCGGAAACCATTCGCCGCGGTCGATCTCAGGAAATTCCCGGGTCTTCCCCGACTTTGGCGGCCATTCCATCGAAAACATATTGCTGCGAATCTTCGAGGCGTTACAGTCGCCTTCGACCGCCCATGCGCTGACAATTTTTCCGCCTGGCTGCTTGAGGTCTGTCAATGGAATCGGAGCACCTGTGGGCTCAATTCCCGTCTCCTCGGCAAACTCCCGGAGGGCCGCTTCCAAGGGATCTTCGCTCGCGGAACACTCGCCCTTTGGAATGGACCACGCGCCTGAGTCCTTCTTCGCCCACAACGGCCCCCCTGGATGGACCAGGAGTACTTCGAACCCGCCTCCCCTGCGCCGATACAGCAACACGCCCGCGCTCCGCTTTGGCATCTGTTGAGAGGATACGCCCTTATGATCCGAAATCCGTTCCCAGTGCCGTGGGTTGGCCCGTGTCGTGCTTCGCACTGAGATCAGAGGTGCGCGCCGATGAGAAGTAGTTGGATTCTCGTTCTGCCTCTGCTCGGTTGCGTCAACTGCCGCTTTCGTGCGCCTGATTCCCCAAATGCACCCAACTCTTTTGCCGACCCTCCGGCACGAGTGGCGCGGCTGAGCTATCTGCACGGTGCCGTATCCTTTAAGGCGGCGGGAACCGATGAATGGGTGGCCGCTGCGCTGAACAGACCGCTTACTACCGGCGATTATCTTTGGACGGACAGAGGCACCCGAGCCGAACTGAGTCTCGGTTCGGCGGCAATCCGGCTCGATTCCGAAACGGGCATCAGCTTTCTGAATCTGGACGGCCGCCGCATACAGATCAAACTGTCCGAAGGCGCTGCGCGCGTGAACGTCCGCGCCATCGAGGGCGACGAGATTTTCGAAGTCGATACTCCGGATGCCGCTGTTTCGCTCTTACGGAACGGAGACTATCGCGTCGAAACGAACGCAACCAGGGCGGCCACGCGTGTGATTGTTCGCGCGGGACTTGCCGACGCCGCTGGCACCGATCAATCCGTCGTGGTGCGTCCCAATCAGGTGGTGCTGGTGGGTGACCGCGCGGAAGCCCTGGAGCCCAAGCCCGCCCCGCCCCTCGACGACTTCGACATGTTCTGCGAAACGCGCGAGCGCCGGACTGCAAACGCCGCCGCACGTGCGCACGTCTCGCGCGATGTCGTCGGATGGGAGGATCTCGATGAGTACGGCGCGTGGCAGTCTTTTCCCATCTATGGGCCGGTGTGGATTCCGCGGTACGTTGGACCGGGCTGGGCTCCCTACCGCTTCGGCCACTGGGTGTGGATCGAACCCTGGGGATGGACGTGGGTCGACGACGCGCCCTGGGGCTTTGCTCCATTCCATTACGGCCGCTGGATTTTCCTGGAGGCGCGATGGTGTTGGGTCCCCGGACCAATTCGAGTCCGCGCGATCTACGCCCCCGCGCTCGTCGTATTCGTTGGTGGCGGTGCGCCGAGGCTGCGCTATCACGTGCAAATCGGTGCCGGAATCGGCATTGGCTGGTTTCCGCTGGGACCGCGCGAAGTCTACATTCCTCCCTATCGAGCCAGCCGCGTCTACATCACGAACGTGAACATCAGCCACACTGTCATTCACGACAGGACGAATATCCACGGGACTGATCTCACGCGCCAGAAGTACGTAAATCGTCACGTGCCGGGAGCCATTACGGCTGTTCCGGACGATGTGTTCGCCAGTGGGCGGGCGATAGGCCGTACGGCTACCTCGCTCGGGGGCCGCGAGGCTGCCGCGATAGGTGTGAGCGGCACGGCGCCGCCCATCCCACCTGCCAGACAGAGCGTCAGTGGAGATCCGGGAGAGGGCAGGCGCGCTCCTCGCCCGCCGGACTCGGTGACCAGAAGGCCGGTTGTCGTCCGTGAGGCGCCCGCTCCTGAGCAGCCTTCCTTCGAACGGCGGCGGAGCGAACTGGAGCGCGATCCCGGACGGGCGGTCGATCCGGGCCGCCTGGAAGAAATGAGACGCCAACAGCCGCAACCCGAGTACCGGCGGCTCCCCGCGCCGCAGCGTCCGGCCGGTCAACCGCAACAGCGGCAAGCCGAACCGCGACCTGCCGAACCGCGTCAGGACAGGCGAATCGAAGAGCGCGCAAGGCAGGATGCGGAGCGCCGCAGGCAGACGATCGATCAGGAACATCAAAGGCAGCAGCAGCCCGCGCCGCGTATCGAACCGCGTCGCGGAGCTGAGAGAACGGAACGCGGGCAGACTCCCACCCGGAGCGGAGGCGAGTCTCGACCGCCTCGCAAACAGTAAACGGACCGTGGCCCCATGTTGTAGCACGCCGTAGCTATAAGAGGCGCGAGTGGTTCTGTCGTAGTTTCTTCCATAATAATGCCCGGCAGCCAAAACCCTGGCGCGTGTCACAAGTGAAGACTCGCACTCACAGTTCGGTCCAACGATTGCAGCGGCATAGGCGGAGGCCGCATGTCCGGAGAAAATGCCAGGACCGCACTTGCGTCGTGGCTGGAAGCCGTTCACCGCCTTCATCCAATCGACGAACTCGGCGGCGGTCCGATCGAAGTCAAGCAGACTCACATCTCCGTCGTCCTCCTCGGCAGGCAGCGAGTGCTCAAGCTCAAAAAGCCCGTGGACTACGGATTCCTGGACTACACGACTTTAGAGAAGCGGAAGGCCGCGTGCGAAGCGGAGGTACTCCTCAACAGCAGGATCAGCCCGGAAGTCTATCTCGGCCTTCAGCCGATCCGGGAGAATGCGGGCGCTCTCCAATTGACCGGAGATGGGCCTATAGTCGACTATGGCGTGCTCATGCAGCGGCTGCCTGCGGACCGGATGCTTGACGAAATGGTCCGGCGGGATGCCGTCACCGAGGAAATCGTCGACTGCGTTGTCGCACGGCTGGCCGAGTTTCATCGAACTGCGCGGCGTGGCCCCGATGTGGATGTGTACGGCGGGCTTCCGGCCATCACGAGGAATTGGGAAGAGAACTTCCAGCAGACCAACGCCTTCGTAGGGAGGACCTTGAGCCGGGAATCCTTCGATCAGGTCCCCGATTGGGTGCGTGCAAGTCTGCGGACGGACCGCGAAACGTTCGAATGCCCGGATCGGGAAA
>CAYUZM010000227.1:0-8036 GCA_964449665.1 uncultured Solibacteraceae bacterium | reverse complement strand
GGATTCGCACTGTGGAGCAGGTGGCGGCCAAAGGCGACCGGACGCGGGACGACGCGGCCATACTGCTCGCGGTCGTGTACCGGCGGGAACGCAAGTTCGGCGCGGCGATTGCCGTGCTGCAGCGTCTGATTCCGCGGTATCCGAGGAACTACCTGCTGCGATTCGAACTGGCGCAAATGCATTCGGACAATGGGGACGGGGCGGCGGCGCTGCAGGCGATTGCCGAGGTCGAGAAGTTGAAGAAAGCGGCGACGCCGGGGTTTGCGCGGCTGCCGGTGGAGAAGATTTTGTATTACCGCGCGACGGTGGAGTTCTGGTACCGGGACTATCCGGCGGCGATCGCGGACTTTCGCAAGGTGACGGCGAAGGCAGGGGAGTTGGATCCGAATACGGGGGTGACGGCGTGGATGCGGCTGGGGCAAGCCTACGACTTACGAGGGGAGAGGGAGTTGGCGCTTCGGTGTTACCGCAGCGCGATGGAATATGCGCCGGAGTCGGCTCCGGCAAGAGAGTGTCAGAGCTATTTGCGGAAGCCGTTCCGGCGGACGGATGAGTAACTGGGGGGCGGGTTGGCCCCCCACGCGGACTTGCCGATGGCGCGCGCTAACTGATGGCGCGCGCTAGAAGAGGAACTTAGCGCCGAGCTGAATGACCCGGGTGGTCAGGCCCTGCACGCCGCCGCCCACCTTGCCGAAGTTCTGCGAGCGAATGCCGCGGTCCACCGAGCCGGGCTCGATGTTGTAGTGATTCGGCAGATTGTAGAACTCGGTACGGAACTCCACGCGGCGGGATTCGCTGATGCGGAACTGCTTGTTGACCGAGAAATCGATGTTGAACACGCCGGGGAGGCGGATGGCTCCGGTGCGCGGGGCGTTGCCAAAGCGGCCCATGGGCGTCTGGGCGAAGGCGCCGGTGTTGAACCAGCGGAGGAAGCTGCGTTCGCCGGAATTGAGGTTCGGGTTTTGTCCGGCCACCATATCCGGGCGCGAGCCCACGCCGGTGGCGGTGGTGTCGATGCCGTAGGCGATGTCGCCGGTGAAGCCGCTCTGGCCGACGATGATGCTGGAGACTTGCCAGCCGCCGGCGAGAGTGCGGACCAGGGCGTGTGAGCCGTTGAACAGCGGCAGGTCGTAAATCAACGACTGGACGAAGCGCTGCGTAACGTCGAAGCCGCAGAGGGAGCGTTCGTTGGCGAGGTTATAGATGTCCTGGATGCCGCCGATGAAGGAGCCGCCGCCGATGTCGGCGCCGATGTCGCTGGGTCCGGACATGCACTTGGACCAGGTATAGGCCGTGAGCGCGGTAAGCCCGCGGGCAACGCGGCGGTCGGCGCGCACCTGGAGCGAATGGTAGCTGGAGTTGCCGATGGACTTATCGCCCTGGATGCCGCGGAGGAACGACTGATTGGGGCGGCGCGCGTTGATGGAGGCAAGGCCCGGCGTGCCGGGCGTGTTGATCTCGACCGGACGGTTCATGCCGGGAATGGTGACGCTGAGGCGCGTGCCCTTGGAGCCGACGTAACCGGCGTCGAGCAGGAATCCGGCCACCGTCTGTGTCTGCACGGTGAAGTTCCACTGCTGGATGTAGGCGTCGCGGTAGTAGGGGTCGTTGGACGGAACGGCGTTCAATTCGAAGCCGGGGGTACCGGCGCGGCGGAAGGGATCGTTCAGGAAGACGTCCGGCGTGCCGGCGGCGGCGCCCACGATGGAGTAGCTGCTCTTGGCTTGCGAGGACTCGGTGTTGCCGAAGGGGGCATTGGGGTGGATGTGGTTGTAGTAAACGCCGTAACCGGCGCGGACGACGGTTTTCGGCACGAACGACGGGCGCCAGGCCAGGCCGACGCGGGGTCCGAAATTATTCTTGTCGCCGCGAACCATGCGCGAGAAGGCGGCGGTTTGCGGGGTGACCAGGCGCGTGACGAACAGGCCGTTCTGTTCGACGTTGGCCATGCGGCCCTGGGAATCGAACAGTGGCTGCAGGTAGTCGTAGCGCAGGCCGATGTTGACGGTGAGGCTGGGTAGCACCTTCCAGTCGTCCTGGACGAAGTAGCTCTGCCAGAGCGCCTTCAGATCGGTGTTGGTGTGGTCGGGATTGATGTTGGCGGTTTTGACGTAGCCCAGCATGAAGTCGGCCATGGCCGAGCCGGTGTAGGTTCCGTCGAAGGAGAAATCGCCGCGAGGGTTGCGCGCCTGCTCGAAGGTGAAACCGCGCTGAACGAAGTCGACGCCGATCTTCACGAAGTGCTTGCCGTGCTGAAGGGAGAGGATGTCATTGAAGTTGTAGACGGCGTTGGCGCGGACGCGCGGGCCGATCTGGCGTTGGATGTTGAACACGCTGAAGCCGCCCTCGGGGCCGCTGATGGAGACGCTGGGCGGGCCGAAGTCGATGGGAAGCTGGGAGGCCAGCGGGATTCTCATCTCGTTGGCGATATTGAAGGCGGGATTGTTGGTGGTTCCGAAGATTTCGTCTTCGGTCATGTCGTTCCAGCCGAAGCGGGCGGAGTTGACGATGGAGGAGGAGACCATGCGCGTCCAGGTGCCGGCGATGTTCTGCGTGCGGGCGTCGTTATCGCGGACGTCGTTGCCCCAGTAGGGAGCGCCCTTCTCAATGGTGGAGTTCCAGAGGTAGCGGAACGAGAGGGAGTCCTTATTGGTGAGGTTGTGGTCGCCGCGGAGGGTGTAGTTGTCCTGCGTGCCGACGACGCTGAGCGGGTTGTTGATGAAGTTGAAGTTGCCGACGCTGGTGTTGGGCGTGGGGGTGTATTTGAGGAACGTGACGGCCTGCTGGCTGAACAACGATTTAGGGATCTGGTTATTGACGATGCCGACGTTCAACGGGTCGCGGAGAATGATTCGCTGGCCGCTGCGGGCATCGGTGAGGGCGCTGAAATCGCCGTCGCGCATGGGGCTGGGCGGCACGATGCGGTAGCCGGCCGGGTTGCCGGAGGCGAGGCGTCCGCTTTCCCAGTTGAAGAAGAAGGTCTTGTCCTTGCCGTTGTAGACCTTGGGGATGTAGACGGGGCCGCCAATGTTAGCGCCGAACTGGTTGCGGTTCAAGCGGGGCGGGGTGACGCTTTTGCCGGCGATGGCGTCGTAGGTCTGCGTGAGGGCGTCGTTGCGGTTGAACTCCCACAGGGTGCCGCGCAGGGCATTGCCGCCGCGGCGGGTGAGGATGCTGACCTGGCCGCCGGGCGAGGCGCCGTATTCGGCCGAGTAGGTGGAGGTTTCGACGCGGAACTCGGAGAGCGAATCGACGGAGAGGGCAAAGGGGTAGCTGAAGGCGTCGTAGTCCATGAATTCGACGCCATCGAGGTAGAAGCGGTTGTTGGTGTCACGGGCGCCGTTGGCCGACATGGCGGTTTGGCCGAAGCTGCGCGAGGTTTCCCCGATGGAGCCGCGGCCGCGGCGGACGGTGATGGAGCCAGGGGTGCCGGGGTTGACGCCGGGAATGAGCTGCGCGAGTTGGACGAAGTTGCGGCCGTTGAGAGGGAGATCGACGATCTTGGAGCCGTCGATGACGCCGCCGACACTGGAGGATTCAGTTTGGAGGGAGGCCGCGGCGGCCGAGACGGTGACGGCCTGGGTGACTTCGCCCAATTCAAGAACAAGGTCGAGGCGTGCCGTCTGCCCGACCTGCAACTGGAAGGTATCCACCTGATGGGTGCGGAACCCCTTTGCGGTCGCCGTCAGGGTGTAGCTGGCCGCCTGCAGGAAGGGGATGGAATAGTGGCCGGTGGCGTCGGTAACGGTTTCCCGGACGACGTTGGTTTGCGTGTTCTTGAGCCGGACGACGGTGGACGGGACCGCCGATCCGGTGGAATCGGTGGCGCTGCCGACGACCGTTGCCGTTGTCTGTTGGGCCCATAGACCTGATAACGAGAGACACACCCCAAGGCATACGCGGGGGAATAGCTTCATGGCTGAGATAGACTCCTTCGCGTTACAAGGTAAGTCGGCAGTCGGCAAGCAGCAAGAGAATTCTCGGAGAATTCACCGAGACGAGTGACGAGAATCGCTTTTATTCCCAGTAGTTCCGGCGCACTGGCGCGGGGATGGTAAAATCGAGCCGATGAAGGCCTCTGCACCCACAGGCGGCGGAATTCATGCACCTCCCTCCGGCGATGGCACGGAGCGGTGGGCGCTGGTGGAGCGGATTTGCGCCTCGGCCCATCTGAACCGGTCGGTGCGGTTGAAGGAACTCCTCCACTATGTCTGCCGGCGCGCGTGGGACGAGGGCGCCGAGGAAATTCGTGAGCACGAGATTGGCGTTGCGGTGTTTCAGCGTCCGCCGCAGTACGATTCGGCGCAGGACACGATTGTGCGGGTGCAGGCTTCACAGTTGCGGAAGCGGCTGGAGCGGTACTTTGCCGAGGAGGGACGGGACGAGCGGGTCCTGATCGAGCTTTCCAAGGGCACCTATCTGCCGGTGATCCGGGAGCGTGGCGGGCTGGAAGAGGCGCCGCCCGTACTGGCACCGCGGTGGACGATGCCGGTGATTTGGGGGTTGGCCGGGCTTTGCGTCGTGTTGGCGGTGGCGTGCGGATGGTTGTGGTACCGGCAATCGAGGCAGGCGTATTTTCTGCCGACGGGACCTTCGGTGCGGCAGTTCTGGTCGTCGTTTACGGCGAACGGAGCGGAGTCATACATCGTGGTGGCGGATTCGGCGTACGCGGCGGTGCAGGACGCCATCCGGAGGCCGATCGGGCTGGACGAGTACGTGCGGCGGACGTATGAATCCGAATTCACCCGCAAGGGCTTACCGGCGGAGTATGGCGCGCTGCTGCGCTACCTGATGGACCGGCGGTACACGTCGCTGGCGGACGTGATGGTGGTGCGGCGAATCACGGCGTATGGGCTGCTGGACCCGGTGCGGACGTCGGTGGTGCACACGCGGGAACATAGCGTGCGGGCGTTCCAGACGGGGAATCACATTCTGATCGGTTCGCAGCGGGCGATTCCGTGGGTGACGATGTTCGACAAGTCGATGGATTTCCATATGTACGACAGCAGCGGCGATTTTCATCTGCAGCACGACACCGAAGAAGCGCGGGTGTGGGTGGAGAACCGGCGGCCGGGGCCGGGAGAACTGCCGCGGTATGTGAGCAAGGTTCGCGGGGCGGAAGGTTCCGAGGGGTATGCGTTGATTGCCTGTTTGCCCAATCTGACGCGGACGGGCAATGTGCTGATTCTGGCGGGCACGGATATGACGAGCACGGAAGCGGCGGGAAACCTGATGACGACGGAGGGCTTCCTTTCGGATTTGATGCGGCGGCTTCCGGCGGCGCAAGGTTCGCAGCCGCCGCGATTCGAAGCACTGTTGCGGACGACGCGGGTGGAGAGCACGAATCGCGGGTTTGAGATCATTGCGTTTCACGCGCACTGAGCACGGCGGAGCGAGAGCGTCGTGTGGCGGCCCGGCGTGAATTCACACGCAGGGCAGATTTTGGGCTTCCATTCCTCATTCCGGTTGGGATAGAGTTGGCGCAGCGAGTGCCGATAGGGGGGCCGATGAAAAGGGAGCCTGCGCCGGAATTCGAGGAGCGTGTGAGTGGCCGGGGTGTGGCCCTCTATCTCTCGGGCCGGCCCATCGAATGCCCGATTTGCGGCGCGCCGGAGTTTAGTTCCGGTGAGGGCGCGGGCGGTGCAAGCCTGCTCGCTCTGTTTGGGAAGGGGGCCTCCAAGCGCGACACTTCCACCTATGTGTGCACGCGGTGCAGGTATGTTCTTCTGTTCCAGCGGCACGCGTGAGCGGTGCGCGGGCCGGCAGTGCCGGCACACCCGCTCGATGCCACGCGGCAGGGTTCGAGATCAACATGGCGCAAAGGTGAATACGGCGATGCCGATCAGGAACCAGAGCACGGCGTAGATGAGGCCGTAGCCGAAAAAGGTCCGGAAGTCCATGCGCAGCATTCCGGCCGCGATCACGTACCAGAAGGGCGAGATGAGGTTGCCCATGTGGTCGCCGACGCTCATGGAGAGCAGTCCGCGTTCGACGGTGACGCCGACGGCTTGCGAAGCTTTGACGGTGACCAGGCCCTGCAGAGCCCATTGGCCGCCGGAGGAGGGAATGAAGAACGCAAAAACCGTGCCGACGGCGGCGGAGAGAGTGGGGAACGTGGTGGGGCTGGATTGGGTGGAGAGGAAAGAGGCGATGGTGACGCCGATGCGTGTGTGTTCGATCATGCCGGAGAGTCCGGCGTAGAGGGTGTAGAGAACGAGGATCTGCCAGGCCGAGGCGCTCGCTCTTTCCAGCGCGTGGGTGGCAGCACGAATGTTGCCGTGGAAGAGGAAGGTGAGCAGGAAGAGCGTTACGTTCATCGAGTTGATGTTGGCGCCGGCGCCGCGTTGAATGAAGTGGTACCAGAGCCACACGAGAAGGGCGGCCACAAGGATGAGCGCCGCGTAGGGTTTTGCTTCCAGGCGCCCGGTGAAGGTGGCCGCGTCATCCGCGGGCAGGTTGACAGGTTGCGAGGCCTGGAGCGCGCCTGGGTAATCCGAGACGGGATGGTGAGACTTCGGCATCAACAGCGAACCGGTGAGCATGACGGCGGCGGTGAAGAGGACGATGTCGAGGATGGCGGCGGGCGACCAGATGGTGCGGCTGAGCGGGATGACGCCGGTCAATTTTTCGAGGAAGTGGCCGTCAGTGGCGAGCAGCAGGGGCGCCGTGGAGGAGAGTCCGAATTGCCAGACGGAGGTGGCGGCGTAGAGCGTGGCGAGGAAGAAGGGGAAGTGCAGGGCGAGGCCCTTGCGTTCGGCCTCCTTGGCGAAGAGCGCGGCGACCAAAGGGCCGAGGGCATAGCCGAGGCTCCAGAAGAAATAGGCGAAGCAGCCGCTGAGCAGGACGGCGAGCGAGACCATCTGGTTGCGCGTGCGGGGCAGGCGCGCCAGGAAGCCGATGCCGCGCTGGAACCACGGCGAGGCGCCGAGCGCGCTGCCGAGAACGATGGTGAGCGTCATCTGGCCGGTGAAGGGCAGCAGCGACCAGAAGCCCTGGTAGTAGGCTCCGGCGACGTCGAGGGGCGAGTTACCTAGGAAGAGCGCGAAGGCGGCGAGCACGAGCAGTAGCAGGATACTGGCAGTGACGGCGTCGGGAACGAACTGGACGACGAATTGTGCGAAGCGGTCGAGCGGCGTGGGCTGCTGGGGGAGACTGGGATCGCTGGGCAAGGTCCCGCGAGTTTATCACTGGCTGGCGTGGCAGGAGTCGCAGCCGTTGGGGGCGCCGCGTTCGGCGTGGCAGTCCATGCAGTCCTTCATATTGAGAATGCGCGCTTTGGTCGTGACGGCCATTGCAGCCACGTCGCCGTGGCAAGTATTGCAGGCGATCTTGGCGTCTGTCACGTGCGAGCCGTGGTTGAACCAGACGATGGGCATGAGGCGGTAGACGCGGGCCCATTCGACGGGCTTCTTTTCGGCCGCCGCTTTCGCGAGCTTGGCGATTTCGGGGGAGTCCTTCTTGATGGACGAGTGGCAGCCCATGCAGAAGGCTTCCTTGGGGAAGCCCATGGTGAAGCCTTCGCCGGCTTCGGTGTCCTTCATGGCGTGACAGCCGTTGCACTTGAGCCCGAGGGCGAGGTGGGTCTTGTGCGAATAGGCGATGGGCTGGGCGGGCGCGTAGCCGACGGGGTCGGTGTGCAGGACCTCGTCGGCCATAAGGAACATCAGCGGTAGGGCCGCGGCGAAGAGAATCGGGAGTACGCGCCTCATCACTTATAGGGTAAAGGCAATGAACTCGTCGGAGGCGGGTGAGCCTTCCTTGCCGCCGCAAGCGGCGACGGCGAGGTACTGCTTGCCGTTGGCTTCGTAGGAGCAGGGCGTGGCGAATCCGGCGGATTCGAGGCGGTGTTCCCAGGCGACGTTGCCGGAGTCGCTTTCATAGGCACGGAAGACGCGGTCGAAGGTGCCGCTCATGAAGACGAGTCCGCCGGCGGTGCAGATGTTGCCGCCGGGGGAGCTGCAACCGGTCTTGGGGATGCCTTTGGCTTTCAGTTCGGGGAACTCGCCGTTGACGACGCGCCAGGCGAAGTCGCCTTT
>CAYUZM010000226.1:0-8037 GCA_964449665.1 uncultured Solibacteraceae bacterium | reverse complement strand
CAAGCTGCAATCGTTGAACCGTGAGCTGAACCGGTTCTATCGCTCACGTCCGGCACTGTGGCAGGTGGACTACAACTGGGAAGGATTCGATTGGCTCGATTTGCACGACGTCGAAAATTCCATCATTGCGTTCTTGCGTTGGGATGCGGGCCGGCAGAACTTCCTGGTCGTGGTGTGCAATTTCACGCCCGTGCCGCGGTGGAACTACCGTCTGGGCGTTCCCAAGCATGGTTACTATCGGGAGGTTTTCAACACGGACGCGGAGATGTTTGGCGGTTCGAACATGGGAAATCTCGGCGGCGTTCATAGCTTTCCGGTGGGCTCTCACGGGCACCCAGCGTCCATACTCTTCACGTTGCCGCCGCTGGCGGTGATCGTTTTCGAACTGGCTCCGGCGGAGATTGCCGGCGCGCCCGAGTAAGCATGGGGTCCGCGAACCGTTACGATGCGTTGATCGTGGGCGGCGGCCACAACGGCCTTGTTGCGGCGGCTTATCTGGCGCGTGCGGGGCGGCGCGTATGCGTTCTGGAGCGGCGCGAATTGGTGGGCGGATGCGCGGTTACCGAAGAGGTTTGGCCCGGCTATCGCGTTTCCACCGCTGCGTACCTTTCCAGCCTGCTGCAGGAACGCATCGTGCGAGAGCTGGAACTGGAGCGCCATGCCTATCACGTGGACGCTAAAGAGCCACCGTTCTTTTCGCCCTTTCCCGACGGCCGCCATCTGTTCTTCTGGCAGGACGAGAAACGAACGCACGCTGAACTAGCGAAGTTCTCGCGCAAAGACGCGGACCGGTTCCCCGCCTATGAGGCGCACATCGAGAAGCTTGCTCGCTTTGCCGAGGGGATTCTATTGGAGACGCCGCCGCCCTTCCCGCCTACGGGCATTGGCGACTATGTCGACTGGCTGAAGTTTGCAGCGCGGAGGCGAGGATTGTCCGCCGGTGACATGAAAGCGCTGGTCGAGGTATTCACGCAGAGCGCCTCCGATTTTCTCGATGCGTGGTTCGAGTCTCCCGAGATCAAAGTGACGCTGGCGACCGATGGCGTGATTGGCGCCAACGGCGGACCTCGCACGGCGGGCACGGCGTACATTCTGCTTCATCACTGCATGGGTGGCGTGGGAGGCAGGCGAGGTGTGTGGGGATTCGTGCGCGGCGGCATGGGAGCGGTGTCCGAGTCCATCGCTTCCGCGGCGCGCGCGGCAGGCGCAGAGATCCGCACGAACGCACAGGTGGAACGTGTCCTGATTCGAAACGGGCGCGCGGCGGGAGTGGTGCTTGGTAGCGGCGATGAACTTCATGCGCCGGTTGTGGCCTCCAATGCGGACCCCAAGGTGACGTTCCTTCAACTGACCGAAGAGGGAGCGCTGCCGAACGAGTTTGTCGAATCGATCCGCCGTTTTCGCGTGGAGGGCACCTCCTGCAAAATCAACCTGGCGTGTTCCGGACTTCCCGACTTCACGTGCCTGCCAGGTACACCCGGCCCGCAGCATCGAGCCACCATGCATATCTGTCCGAGCATTGACTATGTCGAGCGCGCCTGGGACGAAGCCAAGTACGGCCAACCGTCGTCGCGCCCGCTGCTGGAGATGACTTGTCCCACGCAATACGACGCGACGCTCGCGCCGCCTGGCAAGCACATCATCGGGATCTTTCTGCAGTACGCACCCTACACGCTACGGGGGGCCACCTGGGACGAGTTGCGCGAGCCTTTCGCCGACCGCGTGATCGACCTGATCGCCGAGTATGCGCCGAACATTCGCTCCATCATTGAACACCGGCAGGTGCTTACGCCACTCGACCTCGAACGCCGATTTGGCATCACGGGCGGCAACATCTTCCACGGCGAGATGTCGCTCGACCAGATGTTCATCATGCGGCCGGTGGCCGGCTATGCCCGTTACCGCACACCCATCCCGGGCCTCTATTTATGCGGCTCTGGCGCGCATCCGGGCGGCGGGGTGATGGGCGCGCCCGGCTACAACTGCGCGCGGGAAATTCTGAAGGATTAGAACTCAACCGACACGCCCACGCTCGGCAGAATCGGGAACGTCTTCTCCAGACGAACCCGCGCTTCGCCCGTTTGCGCATTGAACCCGCTGAGATCGTCCACGCGGACGTTGTCCCGGTTGGTGAGATTTACCACTTCGGCGAACAGGGTCCAGCGCACGCGGTCGCGCTGAAATGTTTTGTTGGCGCGAACGTCCAGGCGCCGGTAGTCGGGCAGCCGCAGTCGGTTCCTGCGGTCCGTGAGGAATAGGCTTGGGTAGACGCCGCGGAAGAAGCCGCGCAGCGGAGTCCCGGAACCGTAGCTGTAGCGTCCGCTTAAGTTCACGCTGGGCCGCACACGGTAGTTGCCGAAGGTATTGAACGTATGGCGCTGCTCATATCCAGCCGGGAACGTCTCCCCATAGAGGCCGCAACACATGGGCGCGCGGGTCCATGCATAGGAGATCCATCCGGAGAGCGTGTTGGCCGACTTGCGCGCGAGCGTCACGTCGGCTCCGCGAGCGGCCATACGGAACTGGTTGCGCCACACAGGAGTCAACACGGAAGGCACGACGCGTCCGTTTAAGGAATATGCCTCACTGCCCATGGGCCAGAGCAAATCGCGATCCCAGCGCCGCCACAAGGAGAGGCGAACTCCGGTCAAGCGGTTCACCGCAATTTCCCCTTGCAACTGCACATGCTGGGAACGTTCGGGCAAGAGCCGGACGTTGCCACCCAAGCCGAAGAACTGCAAAAGTTCCGGATACTGCACGTTCAGCCCCCAGCCCGCCGAGATGCGGACGCGCTGAAGAGGCGACAGTGCGATGGACGCGCTCGGACTCGTTGTTGTCCGTCCATTCGCATTGTGGCGGTCCCAACGCGTGCCCACCTGGAGCACGACGCGATCGCCGAACAAGCGAACCGAGGGCGCCACATAGCCACCCGTTCGCACGCCTGTTCCGCGATAGCGCTCAGCGACCGAAGGAGGCAGCGGCGGATTGCGCCGCAGCAGCGCCTCACCCTCTCCCCGCAGGCGACGCGCCGCATAGCCGCCTTCCACGCCGAACGCGCCGCGGCGGACGGCATGATCTCCACCGACAACCCATTCGCCGTAGTGTTCATGGCCTAAGCGTTGTTCATCGCGGTTGAAGTTCGACCAGCGCTCATCGATCCAAGCGGCGCGGTGTTCTGCGAGCCACGAAGGCGTCACGGCCCAGGTGTGGCCCAGCGTGACGAGCGTGAAATCGTAGTCCGAGGTGATCACACTATTGAGGCCTGCGCGTGGAATCGCCTTTTCGCGATTTAGGCCCGAGGTGCCGTGCAGGACGAGCAGCTTCACGCGCTGCCGCGCGGTCAGGTCGTAGTCGAGGCGGGACTCGGCGTCGGAGAATCCAAATGCGGTCGTGCCGTCGTCGGAAAGACGGTCGATCAGGTATTGCAGGTAGGATTTTCGCGCGGCGATCAACCATGCGCCACGTTTCCCGAGGGGCCCTTCGGCCAGCCCGTTTACGTTCGACATCGAAGCGGAGCCGCGCCCGCGCACACGGTCTCGCGCGCCACTGCGAGTGGTCATTGCGACGGCCCCGGCAGTGCGGTCGGACACCTGCGCGGGCAGCGGGCCCTCATACAGCGTGATGCCTTCCAAGATGTCGCCGCCGAAGAGCGTTGCGGAAGCCGACGTCGCATCACCCTGAAGCGTATGGAATGGCGAGTGCAGCAGGATGCCGTCCATAGTCAGCCCGATTCGTCTGAATTCCGCGCCGCGCAGGGTGAACTGAGACTGGAAGTCGTCGTTCCCCACCACGCCGGGCAGCGCCTGAACACTGCGCAGAGGGTCGTTCACCAGCACGCTCGCGGTATTTTGAAACTCGAGCGCCGACATAGTGCGCGAGGCGATTGGCTGCGGGTCATCCGCGCGCTCGCGCACCTCCAACGTTTCGCTTCGGCGCAGCACGTCAGGCGTCAAGGCCACTTCAGTAAGGGTGGCAGCACTCGCCACAATGCGTTCCGGCCGGTAGCCAACGGTAGAGACGATCAACGTAGCGCCTTCGGCCGTTTCGATGGTGAACTCTCCGTCAGGCCCGGTGACGGCTGCCGTTCCGCCGCCCTGAACAGTCACTTGCACGCGGGCCAAGGCCTCGCCCGTCGCGGCGTCGCGCACGCGGCCCGAAACCGCGGCGCTGAGCGTTGAAACGCACGCAACGAGTAGACATAGGAGGAGACGGGACATGAACAACCCATTGTCCCCTCCGGGCCGCTACTCCACCACTTTCAACCTCGCGCGCATGCCGGGATGGATCGTGCATTGAACTTCATAGTCGCCGGGCGGGTCGAATTTGGCCGTCCATGAGGCTCCGCGCGACATGGTGTCCGAATGTTTTCCTGAACCGGGAACGTGGATCTGATGCTCGACTTCGTCGTCGTTGTACCGGGTGACCGCCGCGATGTCGTTGGCCACACGACGCGAATCTGTCCGTTGTCGGGGCGGTCAAAGGTGAGCATTTTTTTGGAAGTACTTGCGTAGCCGCTGGGAAAGCCTACGCGGCCGGTCATCGGCGCGGGGGGAGCTTGGCCCACCAGCAAAGTGCCGACACCCAGCAATAGCACGGCGGCGCATGCCGCCTCTCCGATTCGATACATCGCAGACCTCCGGATCGTTCCCTGTAAAATCGGCTCATGCTCTTTCGCGGCATTCTGCCGGTCATCATCTGTACGCCACTGCTGGCGGCCATGGATCTCTCGCACGCAAAAATTGATTTGCCCGCCAATGCCACGCCGCGCGAGCAACTCGCCGCGCGTGTTTTGCAGGAAGAGATCGCCAAGCGGTCGCAGATCCGGTTGCCGATTGGGGGAAGCGGCACCATCGCCATCTCGCTGCGAAACCGCCACACGGGGGCGGCGGAGGGGTTCCAGATTCAGGAGTCGAGCGGCGGGCCCACGATCACAGGCAATGATGAGCGCGGCCTGCTGTTTGGAGCCGGCTACATGTTGCGAAAGCTGGAGATGGAGCGCGGCAAGGTGGAATGGCCGGGCGGCGGCGGCATCGTGACCGCGCCCAAAACCCAGCTGCGCGGCCACCAGCTCGGCTACCGTCCGAAGACCAATTCCTACGACGCCTGGACGATCGCGCAATGGGAACAGTACATCCGCGAATTGGCGCTGTTCGGCGCGAACGCAATCGAACTGATTCCGCCGCGCTCGGACGACGACGACGACTCGCCTCACTTCCCCGCCCCGCCCATGGAAACGATGATCGCTATGTCGCGCATCGCCGATGAATACGGGCTCGACGTGTGGATCTGGTATCCGGCGCTCGACGCCGACTACGCCGAACAGAAGTGGGTGGATTTTGCGCTCAAGGAGTGGGGTGAGGTGTTGCGGCAGTTGCCTCGCATCGACGCCATTCTCGTGCCCGGCGGCGACCCTGGGCACACGCATCCCAAGCACCTTCTGCCGATGCTTGAGAAGCAGGCCGCAGCGCTGCGCCGAACGCATCCGAAAACGCAATGGTGGGTTGCGCCGCAGGGCTTCAATGCGGAATGGCTCGAAGAATTCTATGCACTGGTGCGCGCGAATCCGTCGTGGCTCCATGGAATTGTCCACGGCCCGCAGATCCGCGTGCCCATCGGCGAACTGCGCAAGAATATTCCCGCCCGATATCCGATTCGCAACTACCCGGACATCACACACACGCTGCGCTGCCAGTTTCCCGTGCCCAACTGGGACACTGCCTTCGCCCTCACGCTCAACCGCGAGCCTGTGAACCCGAGGCCGGAGGATATGAAGCGCATCTTCGACGAAGCCGCGCCGCACACCATCGGATTCATCACCTACTCCGAGGGTAGCAACGACGACGTCAACAAGTTCATCTGGAGCGCATTGGGCTGGGACCCCAACGCCGACTTGCACGACGCGCTCCGCGACTACGCACGGCTATTCATCCATCCCAAGCTTGCCGGGGCCTTTGCGGAGGGGCTCTTCTCGCTTGAGCGCAACTGGCGTGGACCGCTCGCCACGAACGCGAACGTCACGACCACGCTGCACCAGTTCGAAACGATGGACTCGCTCGCCACGCCCGCCGTGCAGCAGAACTGGCGGTTTCAGCAGGCCCAATACCGCGCCCACTACGACGCCTATACGCGCGCGCGGCTTATTAATGAGACAGCGTTGGAACAGCAGGCTATGGATCGCTTGCGGCAGGCTTCCGAATTGGGCGCCCTGCGTGTGATTGCACAGGCCGAGGAGATACTCGAACGGGCAATCACCCAACGCGCCGCACCCAACTGGCGCGCGCGGACGTTCGAGCTTGGCGAAGCACTCTTCCAATCGATTCGGATGCAACTGAGCGTGCCTTACTATGGGGCCATCGCCGTGGGCCGGGGGGCGAACCTGGACCTGATCGACACACCGCTGAACAACCGCCCGTGGCTGCTCGCGCGTTTCGCCGAGATCGCAAAGTTCAGCGAAGAGAAGGAACGGCTCGCGGCGATTGGGGAGATTCTGGACTGGACGAACCCTGGTCCGGGCGGTTTCTACGACAATCTAGGCGACCCTGCCGATTCCCCTCACCTGGTCCGCAACCCGAGCGCAGGGCCGGAATCGCGCGACGGGGCGTTTACCGGATTCGCCGACCCAACGAATTCGCTCACCAAGACGTTCCGCTATTCGTGGATGAATCAGGCCGAGGTGTTGTTCGACCGGCCGTTGCGGATGCGGTACACGGGACTCGAGCCGACGGCGAAGTACAAGGTGCGAATCGTCTATGCCGGAGAACGTTCGGTCGTCCCGATTCGTCTCGTTGCCAATGGCCGCCAGGAAGTTCATGCGTCGCGCGAGCGGCCGTCGCCTCCGGAAGTGTTGGAGTTTGCGATCGCCCAGGAGGAGACGCGGACTGGCGCGTTGGAACTCGAGTGGACGCGCCCGAATGGAGGAGGCGGCAACGGGCGCGGCGTGCAGATTGCGGAGGTCTGGCTTGTGCGTCAGTAGTAGCTGCTGACCGAGAGGGTCTCGGCTTCCGTTGGGAGCGGCGCAACCGGTTGCGCGATCGCATCCCAGCCTTCGAGCAACGTTTGAAGCAACTGGGCGGCTTCGGTAAGGGGCTGGTCCCGCTGTTCCAGATGGGCCTGTGAAATGAGGCGGATGATGTAGTCGTAGAGTTCGATCAGGTTGGAGGCGAGTTCGCCGCCCCGTTCGCGATCGACGCTGAGCATGAGCTCGGCGATGATTTCTCCGGCGCGGCTGATGTGGCGTGCGCGCTCGGTGCCGTCGCCTGCGCCGAGGGAGTCTTTCGCCCCCCGGATCGATTCGAGCGCGCCGCGATACAACAACCGGATCAACCCCACGGGATCGGCCTGCAACACCTCGCACTCAAGCGACGACTGACTTGCGTAAGGATTCATTTCCGAATCTCTCCCCCCTCTGTCTCTCCCTGGTCCAAACTCAACTGAACTTGACAGAATCCGCAGCTCTCCCCGGGGCCCGGCGGGCCATGTGTGGATCGCCTGCAGATGCCTTTTACGACCGGTTTCGTGCCCTGCTCAAAATGCTCTTGGGCGGGTACTGTTGCAGGACTTCCTGCGTCTCCCGGTCCACGAGGCGCACTGCTGGCTTTTGGCTATCTTCGTCCACGACGATCCGCAGTTCCTGATTGGATCCCCGTAGTTCTGTTTCATTCAGCCGTTTCACGGCCTGAATCAGCTGTTTTTGTTCCTGCAATTCCAATCGCCGCTCTTGGACGGGTGTATCCGTCGGAGCCGCGAACTGGATGCGTGAAGCTGAGAGTTCCATCTCTAACCTCCTGGAGGCGAACGCCCTCGCTTCCTGGAACTTCATATCGGCCCCAAGAATTGGAGTGTGAGAGATTTTGAGGGAGAGTTTTTCGCCGGACCATTAGTCCAGGTTCAGGACCTTCTGGATGACGCCGGTTTCCTTTTCGATCTTCTTTTGCAGCAGCATGATCGCGTAGATCAACTGTTCGGGCCGCGGCGGGCACCCCGGCACGTATACGTCCACCGGAATGATCTGATTCACGGGAATGAGCGCGTAGTTGC
>CAYUZM010000225.1:0-8037 GCA_964449665.1 uncultured Solibacteraceae bacterium | reverse complement strand
TCAGTTGGTAGAGTGCAACCTTGCCAAGGTTGATGTCGCCGGTTCGAATCCGGTCTCCCGCTCCATCGATTTCACCCCCGGCCTCCCCTAAAAACGCAGGTTCTCCGCCGAAGGCCCCGCCTACTCTTCTCCGCAAAACTCCGAGTCTCTGGCCCGCTAGTGCAACATTACCACTGATCATTCCTCAGCCACTAGCTTTACCGCTTTTCCTGGCTGCCTGTGGATTTCTCGGCAACTATCTCTCTGAGTACATTTTTCCACCATAGCCCCGGTGCTTCCATTCGATCCGTCGACAAACAGAGCATATGGACCACGATACACTCTGCCATACTACGAGGGTCTGCTGACGTACCAGTTGGCAGTCGCAGCAGAGTCTCTAGCGCGCCGAATTTGCTCAAATTCGTGATCCAAGGTTCGAAATGGTTCTCGATGAGTTCATCTCGGAGCTCCGCTACAATCTGCCGCAAGTAGTCCTTCTTGTCCGTGGTAAGCCTTGCTGCTGCGTACTGTGCATATTCAATCCATCGCGGCGCGTCTCGATTGATGCCAATTCCCAAATTGTATTCGGGAAGTGGGTTTGCTCCATTCGGCACGTTGCCGATTCCGGCAATCGGAAACAGCAATCTTCCGTCGCCCTTCAACTCATCTAGGATCTCGAAGCAATGCATGAGATCAACGAGAGCGAAGTCGGCCTTTCTCTCGTGGAGCTTGGCGGTATACTTGCGAGCGTCCAATTCGAGTATGGGCTCCAGCATATCGGTACGGAGCCCCATCTCGTAACGCAAGTACTCGCTACCAGAACCACCCTTCAGAACCACACCTCTTACCTGCCTCAGGTGGCCATTTAGCGGTTCAGCCCTATGTTTGCCTGTTAACCCAAATTCGACGGAGTCCTCGAGATCGCGAATTCCCTCGTCATTGAGCCCCTTTGTGTAAATAACCGCGTTTAGTTGGAGGAAGCAATTCGATCGAAAGAAGCGCCACTGCCGACTCTTCTCATACGTTTCGAACCATCCTACCCGAATATCGTCGAGGGCCGCCCGAGCATCCAACCATTCACTTGATTCATTCCGTGGCGTTATCATCGCCGGGTCGGCAAGGTGCTGAAAATGCCGCATCATCTTGCCAAGAAATCCCATGTTCCGTAAATCGATCACTCCAGTAGCACTAGTCGGGATGGACAGAATGGTGGAACCTTCTGTTTTATTGCCAACACTGCCACTCACGACGATCCTAGGATCACGGCAAAACGGCTCAAACACCCTAAACCCGAGTCGAAATTTGCCTTCGCTAAGCGGCTCGGTACCTTCAGGAATGTCCTTAGCCCGTTCGCGGACATTTGCGAGAATGTGCTTCCAGGGCAGGTTCAATTCCTCAACAGCCCATATTTCCTCCTCCCGATTCAGTCGCAGGCAGTATCTGGCAAACTGGATGGCACATGCGTGAGCCCATTGGGAGTCTTCCGCACAGGGCTCCTTCTGGATTCCTTTAAGGTATTCGAATCCATCGGGACACTCGCTCTTGTAGCCCTCAAGGAATTCCTTCACACGGACAACAAGCGCCTTGTACAGTTTGAAGAGGTAATCGCTACACAGTTCCACCTCAGAGAGGAGAAGGATTCGAAGGCTTCTTTCTACAAAGGTCACTGCCTGGTTCTGAGATGAATCCCGCGACTCTTCCAACGACGCAAGACCGATTAGATGTATTGGTAGCTGCCGCTTTGGTAGACTCTTAGAGGACCTCAGAGTTGCTAAGGGAAATACAAGCCTCGCCATTTTGGCGACTAGCGGAAACTCCGAATACAATAACCTGACCACCTCGATCGCTTCGAGTTCATCGGCAAGAACAAACGGTATCGGCCACTCTTCCGCGTCCTTCGCGATTTTGGCCGAATGCATCTCGACCATCCTGTTAGCCAGACGCCAGGGAAACTCTCTTCCCTGTTGTTCCACCGTAGGTGGCTCTAAAATCCCATCAGGTGAGGAATCGACGAGGTCCACCGAAGTTCCGAACTTGAGTGTGTTCCTAACATAGTGGTCTCCCGGACCTCCCGCGACAACAATTGGGCGAAACCGATTCGAAATCGACTCCCTTCCACCACTCCCAACTTCCTGGAGCGCCTCTTCCAACACCTTGAGATTTGCAAGTGCTTCCGGACCCGACCCAAGTAGCACTACTGCGTTAAGGGTCAACCGAACAGGGCTGTGAAGAGTACGCACGCCACCCCCATCAATGAGTTCAGGAATCGCGAGTGCGGCATCCAGACGTCCCTCGATGAGCATTTTCGCTACTTCGCTGAATCCACGACAAGCTTTCCAATTCGGTCTCTTGCTACTCAGGTCGATCAACCGGCCAAAGACCTCGTTAAGGAAACCCACTTGCTTCGAGTCTGCATGGGTACATATCGGAGGTCGAGATATAGTTCCGATCCGAAGTGTCCTCCCACTCTGATTGGAATCTTCGTTCGTAACCGGCCCTTTTGCCTCCATCAGACGTCTGCGAAATTCGTCCCGGTCAATACCACTGAGAGGCGTACGGCAAAACGCATCCACCAAGCTGTCAATGTCCTTCGTTCGAGGGAAATGCAGACCCGTCACCCAGCCGTTGAAAGTAGTGATACTGACCTGGGCCTCGGCGGCACCAACTTTCTGCTCCCAATTCTTATCTCGCAATGCAAACTGCAAGAGGTTCCGCAGCCTCGGATACCGCACCGGCCGTGAATCGCTATGTCGATCTTTCATTCGAAGTCGAATCCTGTACTTTTTTCGGATTTTTTCCTATTTCACGCGTTTACAATTCCGTATGGTACGAGCGTGGTCTGTGATAATGTCGAACTAACAGTATACAACGGTTGCCCCGAAAAAGGCGGCCGTAACCAGCCAATTGCAAACTCGCGTGAAAGAGGTGGCCCCATGTTCGCGTTCCAGGATAGTTCGTCCTTGGAATATCTGCTCATCCCTATCTGCATACTGGGCATGCTGATTCGACTCTGGGCTTTTCAACCCGAATTCGGATTGTTCGCCTTGTTCGCTGTTCTTGTGGGGATAGTACTTGGATCAATACGAAGAAGGTCCGAAGAAAAATTCGAATCTTGTTCGCATGCTTAATCTTCTGAAGGGGCTCGAATGAGCCCCTTCCTCAATTGCAAACAATCGCAGCCTTGAGGGGCCGCACATTGTCACCACAATAGGCGTGTGCTGCCCCCAAGTCAAGCACGAATTCACGACTAGGAGATGAAATGAAACAGCAAAATCCGAAATTTGTCAGCAATGAAACCGGGACTGCGCGCACGCCTTTAGCCGGAGTCAACAATGGATTGAAGCACGGTGAAATGCCAGGCGGAAGAGGAACTTCGATCCCCGGCACTTTCACCGACGCAACAAACGCTGCGGGCCGAACCGGAACCTCGACCACGATTGGGGGGAACAGTTCTGGCACTGGCCGAGCGCCAGGTGAACCATCCAAAGGTAACAACATCCAACGCATCACCGAGCCGGAACCCCAGACCGGTTGTGGAGGAAATACGCAGAATCAGCAGGGGACCGGCAACTTCGAAGCAAAAATGACTTCATTGAATGGCCGTGGGACAGGCAGCGGACGGACCGGGCCTGCCAAATCGACCTCGCCCAAGAAGCGTGGGCGCGTGACGAGCTCTAATCGCCTCCGCAACGGAGCGGGCCACGCTTTTGGGGCAAACGAAGTGATCAACACACTATCAGACATACTTGATGAATACCAACTCGCAAATCTCCTCGGCTTTGCCTAAGCATTTCTCTCCGCCAACCGGATGCATTGCGCTTACATCCCTCGATTAAAGGCGGTTCGGAGTCCGTTCTGAACCGCCTCAAAGAAGCTAATTCTGGCACCCCCCCAGCCTACTGCACGCTCCGCTTCGTCTGCTGTAACGCTTCCCGCGCCACCTCATATTTCGGTTCAATCGCCAGCGCCTTTTCGAAACACTCCCGCGCCCGGTTCAGGTGCTCTTTGGCCATGTAGATCCGGCCCAGGTTGTACCAGGGGTAGTGAAAGCTCGCATAGCGCGCGCTTTGCGTCGCCTTTTCCAACCACGGGATCGCGTCGTCCAGTTTGCCCTGCTCGATGAGGTAGGCGCCGATGTCGTTATACGGATTGCCAAAGCCCGGATCGATCAGTATCGCGTTCTTGCACTCCGTGATCGCCTCGTCCAGCTTGCCCTGGAATTTGTAGGTCCAGCCGAGAAACGTGTACGCCTCCGCGGTGGGATGCAACTCAATGCTGCGCTTGTAGAGGGCTTCGGCCAGGTCCAATTCGCCCTGCATCTGCAGCGCGTAAGCTTTCTGGAACAACTCCATTGCAAGCTCCACACGGGGATCGGGTGTGCTCATGCTCCTCTACATCTAACACAATGGCCATTCGAATCTGTAGACTGAAACGACGATGAGCAACAAGCAGGTGGTAGCGGGTGTGGACCTCGGCGGCACGGCGATCAACTACACGCTGCTCGATTCCCACGAAACGTTTCTGATCGAAGGCCTGTGCGAGCATCCCGCCCGTTCGAAAGAAGGCCCGGCGATTTGCCTGCAGCAGATTGCCGACGGACTCGCCCTCGCCGTCGAACGCGCGGGCGTGCAGCTTGCCGATGTCACCGTCGTCGGCCTCGACACGCCCGGTCCCGCCAGCGCCGCGGGCGTGCTGAGCGCGCGCGGCTCCACCAATTTCGTTCACGCCGATTGGGCGAACTTCGACATGCGCGATGGCCTGGCCCACAAGCTCGGCAAACCGGTCACCTATCTGAACGACGGCAATGCCGGCGCACTGTGGGGCCACTTCCACATCTTCGGCGCGAACAACCAGGCCACCTCGATCTCGGCCGTCATCGGCACGGGACTTGGCGGCGGCGTCATCGTCGGCGGCGAAGTGGTGAAGGGACGCTCCGGCTTCGGCGGCGAACTCGGCCACGTGCTCATCCCGTATCAATCCATCGAAGGCGTCAGCGGCATCGTGCCGCGCTGCAACTGCGGCCGCGTGGGCGACCTCGAAGCGCTCTGCTCGCTCACCGCCATCACGAACACGCTGCTTCCCTATTTTTTGCGCCAGTTCCCCGGCCACGAGCTTGCCGCGCTCGACATCGCGACGGCGGCCAAGAAAGTGCGCGGCCTCGCCGAAAAGGGCGATGCCATGTGCAAGGAGATCTTCCGCGTGCAGGCCCATGCGCTTGGCCTGTTCTTCGACGAGATGGTGAATACGTTCGACCCCGACGCGCTCATCGTGGGTGGTGGCGCCGTGGAAACCAGCCCCGAATTTCAGCAGTGGTTCGTCGGCCAGATTCGCGCCGGCATGCCGCAACAGCGCACCGAACAGGCCGACATTCCCATCCACGTGATGCCCAACGGCGATACGGCGGGCTCACGCGGTGCGGCCATTGAAGCCCTCAAACTGGCGCGCCAGAGCGGCCTGGCCTGACGCTGCTTGCCGAACGGCTGCTTGCCGAACAGCCACACGCCAACCACCTGCTTGCCGAGCAGCTACTTGCCGAACGGCCACACGCGCTCGACGGTCTTCGACAGCATCCACTCCTTGTCCTTGTCGTTCAGAAACGGCATGTCGTCGCGAACCGACGTGAGCGTCTGCGTGTAGGTGGCATGCCGCAGGCACACCGGCCAATCGGTGCCCCACATCAGACGCTGCGGACCGAAGTGGTGGTGCAGCTCTTTCACATTTGCCTGCGCATCGCGCCACGGGTAGGCTTCTTTGGAAATGTTCCACGTGTGCGAGATCTTCACGAACACCTTGGGATACTTCGCCAGCGCAATCAGCTTGGCCAGCGCCGCCGCGTCGCCCACCGGGCAATCGGCCATGTGGTCGATCACCACGGTCAGCCCCGGCTGCCTGGCGATGAGCTTCTCCACATCGGGCAACCGCGCCGCCGAAGTCAGCACCGTCATGGGCACCTTCAACTCTTCGCAACGTTTCCAAAGCGGCGGCATCAGCGGCCCGTTGATCCAATCGCCTGACGCATTCGCCGCCGGCGACAATCGCACGCCGCTGAACTTCTGCTCTTTGACCAGCTTTGACAAGTGGTCCGCGTTGCCCGGGTCCTCCGGATCCACACGCGCCACGCCGCGAAAATACTGCGGATACTGCTTCAGCACCTCGGCCACGTAACTGTTGTCCCAGCGAAAGCCGATGTACTGAATGATGACCGTCTTGGCCACGCCATTGGCCTTCATCAGCTCGAGCAGCATCTCGGCCGAACGGTCTTCGGGCGGCGGATTCTTCGTCTCCTTCGCCCATGGGAAACGCGAATCGTGCTTCCACACATGAACGTGCGGATCGATAATGCGAGCCGGAGCCGCTGCGTTCATCATGGCCGCGGGAACTGCCGCTGAAGCGGCAAGCAAATGGCGTCTGCTGGGAAGGGACACGCCGCTATCATATATCGGAGTTTGCGCGCATCGGAGCGCGCGCCAGTCCGCTATGTCGTCTTCCGCTTCCGCCAGTACTCCCTCATCCGCGCCGATACCTCCTTCCGCTCGTCTTCGTCCATCGTCTTCCGCCCCCGGCGCTTGGTTACCACAATCGGCGTAACAGCCCCGGTTTTAGTTAGATCCTCAAGCGAGGCTATTGCGCGGTCTAGACGCTCCTTCTCTGTACGCAAATCGCGTATGATTCTGTCAAGATCCATACTTCAATCCCTCTTCGGACCTTACGGCCCGTTATAGCTCGATAGTATGAACCAGACCTGAGTAGGACCACAGGACGCCCGTTCGCAGCAGTACTAGTACCAGCATAGGACGAGGGTATCCCAGTTTAGCGAATGGTGCTAGCGAATCAGGAACGGATACGTGGGCACAAGCTTCCAGCCAAAGTTGGTCACGGCGAGGTAAGTTCCCCCCGCGAAAATGGCGAAGAAGCCTGCCACGATGAGGAACAGAATCAGCCACGGGAAGCGCTTATTCTCACGGCTCAGCGTGAGTAAGTACGCTGCGAAAACTCCCATGAAATAGAGAAGCGTCATAGGCAGCGCGAGCAGCATCAGGTTGACCACGTCGGGCGTGGGCGTCACGATGGCCGCCACGACGACAATGGCGAGAATTGCATAACGCGAGTTCCGGACCAGGAACCCCGGCGTCACAATGCGCAACAGCGAGAGGAAGAAGATGAGGACGGGTAGCTCGAAGACCAGTCCCATGCCCAGACTGACATTCGTGAATAGGTCGACGTAATTGGAGATGGAAATGACGGGCTTCACGCCCTTGCCCACGCCAATTCCCAGCAGAAATCCCAGGCCCAACTTAAAGGCGACAAAGTAGGCAAACAGACCGCCAAGAATAAATAGTCCCGCACTGCAAATTACGAAGGGCACGGCCCATTTGCGTTCTTTCTTGTACAGGCCGGGAGCGATGAACGCCCAGATCTGATACAGAATCCACGGGGAAGATAGGAAGATCGCGGTGATGATGGGCAACTGAACCCAGATGACCGAAAAACCCTCGGTCGGCGTCATCATCGCCAGGTCCTCTTCATAACCGGCCTGGAGAAGGGCCTCCCGGGCCGGGCTGCTGACAAGCTTCCAGATTTCGTCGGCGAAATAGATGGCCAAGGCGAACGCCACGGCCGCGCCGGCCAACGCCTTGACGATGCGGTTGCGCAGCTCCTCAAGGTGTTCGAGGAAGCTCATGCGCAGCATGCCTTCTTCGTCGGAATCCTCGTCCTCGTCGTCGGCGCCTGAATAGGGCGGAGGCGTCGAGCCGCCGGAACCGGAGGACGTGGAGGGAGCGGGCGCGGGCACCGGCGCCGTCTCTACGAGCGCGGTGCTCGTCGAGGCCGGCGCCGGATCGGCCGGAGGCTCATAGCCGTAGTCGTCGTAATAAGGATCTCCATACGAAGCGGAAGCGTCCGTGGTTTGCTCGTAGGCAACCTTCGCTTCTCCGGTGGATTCCGTTGCTTCTGCTGTCTGCTCCGGGGACGGAGTTTCCGCTTGCGAGGAAATCTCCTGGTCCTGCGGAGGCACTCCGGCCTGATCGTTTGTGCCCGCCATGTTGTGTTTGCTAAATC
>CAYUZM010000224.1:0-8041 GCA_964449665.1 uncultured Solibacteraceae bacterium | reverse complement strand
CCGCCACCTCCACCACTAACGCCCCTTCTGCTTCTACCTCCCGCTCCTCCTCGTCGGACGCCTCCCCTGGACCCCCGCCCTCATCGCCCTCCGCCCCCGCAAAGATCCCACCACCTCCAGCGACGCCGTGCACCCGGACACCACGCCGGCCTGGCGCGACCCCCGCCTCCAATACCTCGCCGCCTGGGCCGCCTTCGGCTTCCTCTTCTTCAGCGCCTCCACAAACAAACTCCCCGGCTACCTACTCCCCATCCTGCCCCCCATCGCGGCGCTCATCGGAATCCGCGCCCACGCCGCCCTCGCTTCCAGCCGCCCCCTCAAACTCGCCATTGCCGCCTGCGTCCCCGTCCTCGTCTTCGGAGCCACTATCCTTCCCGACGCCCTCACCGACGGCCTCTCCCACGCCCCCCTCCAACTCCGCAACCTCGCCCTCATGGCCGGTGCCGCCCTCGCAGGATTCTGCTCACCCGCCACCGCCGTCGCCGCTCTCACCCTCTGGGCCAAACTCACCATCTACCCCGTCCTCGACCAACACCTCGGCGCCCGCCAACTCTGGCGCGAAATCCAACCCCGCGCCTCCGAAACCTGCGTCGAATGGATCGGCCGTGACTGGCAATACGGCCTCGACTACTACGCCCAACCTCCGCTGCCCCCGTGCGGCACCGAACCGCGCGCGATTGAACTGGTGGGGGAGAACGGCGTCCGGCCGGCGTTGCGCCAACGCTCGATCTCACCCCAGTAGCTCCGGTGCTGGAATCAGACCCTTAACGAACAGAGCAGCACACTTGGTCCCGCCCCCGGCAGAATGGAGTTGAATCTGCCCCAGTACCAGACGTAGCCCATCGGGATGAACCCAAACACCATGAGCGCCAACGAAAGTCCGGAATGCGACATAAAGCTGGGCTGAAAAATGCCCGCCGTCGCTCCACCCGTAACAATCCAGCCCTGACACGGGAACATGTTCTTGTCGAAGGGCGTGCTCGAACGCGCGTACACATGCGAGATCCCGTCGCTGTCGTCGGTGGTCAACGATTGTGAAAAATTCAAGATGGCCCCTCGCGACACGCCGGCTCCGGCGAAGTTGTATTGCACCTTCATCACATCGCTGGCTCCCTGCTTCTTCAGGTACAGTTTCCCTTCGCCACCCGTGATTACCCAGCCCGTGTAGCTGGTCTCCTCGGACGTATCGTATTTCCACGGTGTCTTCTCGAACAGCGGCATTACTGGCTCCTTCCTCTTCCAAATGCGGAAAAATGCGATCCTGTCCGCCATCGCATCCCCAAGCACTCTTTTTATCGCTCCTCCCCCGAGAGTTATCGTTTCGCCCCTCCCGTGTGCCTCCCCCCCCCGTTCCCCCAGTCCATTCGCATCATTCGCTAATGGGTTTCCCCGATTCTGTCGATACTCCAAACAGGCTTACCTTGGAGACAAACCGTCCGCGTGCCCGGCGTGTGCCGGAAGCGCTGGACGATCCGCCGGCTGGAGACGGCACTATCGTTATGAAAAAGAACCTCGTTCCTGTACTCGGCATCGCGGTCGTCGTGGCCATTCTGTCCACCGCAATCTTCTATGGACTCGTTGCCGGAAAGCTCAGCGGACCGGCCGGCGCGGGCGCCAGCGTCGTCATTGCCAGCCGCAACATCGCCAAAGGCGCCACCATCACCGAGGAAGACGTGAAGGTCATCCAGTGGTCCGGTCCCGCGCCCGAAGGCGCTCACGCCACCATCCAGGCCGTCTCCGGCCTCACCACGCTGGAGGCCATCGCCGCCAATGAGGCCATCAGCACCCCTCGCGTCGCCTCGGCCCACTCCGGTTCCGGAGCCGGTCTCGGCATCCCTAAAGGGATGCGGGCCATGTCCGTTATGGTGAGTGATTCCACGGGGTTGCTGACAATATTGCAACGAGGACATAAGGTCGACGTGCAAGCCGTTCACGTCCGCGGCAACGTGTCCGACGTCGATGTCCGCACCATCCTCGAAAACATCGAGGTGCTCCGCGTCGATCCCAAACCGGAGAACACCCCCGGCCGCTCCAACCTTCCTGTCGTTACCCTGATCATCCGTCCCACCGACGCCGACCGCCTCGCCGCCGTCGACTCCGGCGCCAAAGTCCGCCTCACCCTGCGCAACCCGCTCGATGGCGATTCCGCGCCGCTCTCTCCGGCAACTTTGACCGGCGTCATGTCCGGCCGCACGGCCTCCGCCGTCAAGCCCACGGCTCCGCCCACCGCCGCTCCCGCGCCCGCCGCCGTGCCGGAAACCTCGGCCCAGCCCGCGCCCGTCCGTACCGCCAATCTCCGCTAACCCCAGGAGCTGACACCCTCCATGCTCCCCCTCATCCTGACCGCCGTTTTCGCGGGCACCTTTCTCGCCGTCGTGGCCGCCGTCTATGCCACCCGCCCCATGGTGGACGCACCGGTCCGCAAACAGGCAACCGTACAGGACCTCGACCCCGATAGCCCCCCCCACGTCGAATGGACGCCCGACCTCGACTCCAACCTCCTGCGCGACGAATCCCTCAGCGCCATCGGTTTCTGGAGCGGCCTGCTCGAACGAATCGACGGCATTGAGATCCTCAAGACCCGCATCGCCGAATCCGGCTTGCGCTGGACGGTCGGCCGCACCACCGCCATGATGCTGCTCGCCGCCGCATCCTGCTGGGCCTTCCTCTCGACCTTCACGTTCATTCCGCGCTACATCACCTTCGCCGTCGGCGTCGCTGCCGGAGCCGCGCCCTACATGATCGTCATGCGCCGCCGCCGCCAGCGCCTACAGAAGCTGGAGGAACAGTTCCCGGAAGCCCTGGAATCGCTCGCCCGCTCCCTTCGTGCCGGCAATCCCATCGGTGCCGGCCTAGAGATGCTCGCCCGCGAGTGCAAGGCCCCGCTGGCTCAGGAGATGCGCAAGACCGCCGACGAGCGCGCCCTCGGCCTCTCGCTCGAGCAGACCATGGACAACCTCGCCACCCGCGTTCCCGTTCCCGAGATCCACCTGTTTGTCGCCGCCGTCCAGTTGCAGAGCCGCACCGGCGGGCGTCTCCATGAGGTCCTCACACGCCTGGCCGAAACCATGCGCGAATCCTACGCCCTCAAAAGCGAAATCCGATCCATCGCCGCCCATGGCCGCATGACCGGCGCCATCCTCACCGCGCTGCCCGTCATCATCGCCGCCATGATGCTCTGGGTAAACCCGTCCCACATGCTCGTTCTTTGGAGTCATCCGATGGGCAAAGACCTCATCTTCGCCGCCATCTGCTGTCTCGTGTTGGCCCACGTCGTCATCCGCAAGTTGGTCGACATCCGCATCTAGGACCCCACATGTTGATCCTCGCCGCCTTCTTCGCCTTCGTCCTGCTCGCCGTCGCGGGCGCTGGAATTCTCCTGCTGCGGCTCCGTCCCGAGCCCCAGACCGCCTCCACGGGCGAAGGCGCTGGCCGCCTGATCGGCGACCCCGAACCGGACTCCAGTTCCCTCGTTGCCGATACGCTCGCTCTCTTGGGAGCCTTCGTGCCCATCTCTGGAAAAGAGGGCGAAGGCATCCGCAAACAGCTCTTCCGCGCCGGCTACCGCGACCCCTCGGCCCTCGCCGTCTTCTCCGGACTGCGCCTCGCCGTCGGCGGCGCGCTCGCCCTCACCGGCATGTGGCTCGCCGGGGCCATCAGCGGCGGAATCAGCAACGCCCTGCTCGCCGCCGTGTGCGGCGCGGGCTTCGGATTCCTCGTCCCGCTGCGCGTACTCGAGTTCCTGGTGAAGGCCCGCGCCGCGCGCGTCCGCTCGGCCATCGCCGGTTCCATCGACCTGCTCACGCTCGCCATCGAAGCGGGCCAGTCGCTCGACTCGGCCATGCTCGACACCGCCCGCAGCCTGCGCCGCGTTTACCCCGACCTCTGCGCCGAGTTCCTGTTCTGCCACCTGGAAATGCGCGCCGGCAAGTCGCGCTTTGAAGCCCTCGAACACCTCGCCCAACGAAGCGGGGAACCGGAACTGGCCAAGCTCGCCGCCCTGCTTATCGACGGCGAGCGCTTCGGCACCAGCCTCGGCCCGGCCCTGCGCACGCACTCCAAGTACCTGCGCGCCCACATGCGCTTCTCCGCCCAGGAAAAGGCGCGCAAACTCACCGTCAAGCTCGTCATCCCGGTCTTCTTCCTGATCTTCCCCTCGGTGCTGCTGGTCACCCTCGGGCCGGCCTACCTGCAGATGCGCAATTTCTTCGACCAAATGCTCAAGTAGTCCCCGCGCCCACCGCCCTGCGGACTCTCACCCCGCGCCCGGCCGCCTCAAAGCGCCCCCAAAACTTCCACCAGTGCGCGGCCATCGTGATAGCCCGCCTTCCACATCTGCGCCTTCTCCCCGCGCGGCCGCCCCTCGGCCGACACCTCGGCATGCCACGTCCCCACCTTCCAGTCGATCAGCTCTCGCTCCACGTACTCCCACGTCCTCTCGAACACCTCGCGATACACCGCCTCGCCGGTCAGTCTGTACATCTTGAGCGCCGATACCAGCGCCTCGGCCTGCACCCACCACGTCTTCTGCCTTCGGTCGGCCGGCTGCCCCGGCAATCCGTTGTCGTAGAAGCCGCCCTTCTCCGCGTCCCAGCCGTACTTCAGGCAATAACCCCAGTTCACCCGGTATAGGTCGTGCAGCGGAGCGTCGGATACCCCCGCTGCCTTGGCCGCGTCCATCAGCAGCCAGACATTCTCCAGGTCGTGCCCATAGCTCACCCGCGCGTATGGACCATCGGTCAGCCGCTTCCACTCCCGCGTGTACTTGTCGGCGCACGCGGCAATATCCTTCCGCACCACCGTGTTCGACTCGATCGTCATCAGCTCGAGCAGCCGCTCCCGCGCCATCGGCAATTGCGACGCCTGGTAAAACGCCGTCATCGCCTCCATCAGGTGCAGATGCGTGTTCATCAGCTTCAGCCGCGAAGGTCCCATCGGCCCCGGCTTCGCTTCGGGCGTCTGCACCCAATCGGCCTCGAAGCACTCGATGTACCCGCCAAACTCGCCATCGTGCGAGCGCTTCTCCAACAACTCGAACAGCTCCGTGGCCGCCTCCAAAGCATCGCGCCGCCTGGTTGCCAGGTACAGCTCGCTCAGCGCATACAACGCGAACGACTGCCCGTACAGATGCTTCTGATCGCGCACAGGCTTGCCGTCGCGCGCCACCTCCCAGTAGTAGCCGCCGTTTTTTGCGTCCCTCATCTTCTCGCGCAGAAACTTCGCGCCATGCACGGCCGCTTCCTCGAAATCCGCGCCCGAGTACGGCTTCGTCATGCCTGCCCGCAGCATCCGCGAGAAGTACCAGACCATCCGCGACTGCGTCACGATCATCTTCGACGACCGCCCATTCGGCTCGCCCGCGGCATTGAAGTTGATCATGTAGCCGCCCTGTTCGCGGTCCACGCACCGCGGATACCAGAACGGATGCGAGTTCTCGTAGAGGGCTTTCTCCAGACGCGGGATGTAGCTCCGGAGCGAGTCGGTTGATGTGGGGGAGGCAGTCGGCGCCTGGTAAGCCGCTGGTGTGGGCGAACCGGTTGATGTGGCCGAACCGGTTTGGGCGAGCAGCGGGCCCGGCAGCAGACCAATCGGGGCGGCAAGACCCCCTAAGAACGCGCGGCGGGGGAGTGTGTGGGCCAAGGCGAGAAATCCTCAACCAGAGTATATCCGTGACGATCGATACCGGCGTGCAGCGACTCCGATGCGCGCCCGTGGTGCGCGAAGATCTGCCGCACCAGATCGCACACCTGCTCGTGCCCCTTCTCGTAGAACACGAGCACGCTCGGTCCCGCGCCAGACAACGTACAACCGAGCAGTCCCGGCGCGCGCAGCTTGAGAATATCCGCCAAGCCCGGCACCAGGGCCTCGCGATAGGGCTGATGGAGCCGGTCTTCGAACGCCGCCGGAAACGCGCTCGTCGTGCCCGTTGCGAGCGCGGCGGTCAACAACGCGGCGCGCTGCACATTGAACACGGTGTCGGCCTTTGAGTAGCTGTCCGGCAGCGCCCTCCGCGCTTCCTTCGTGGGCAGCGGGAAGTCGGGAACCACCACGGACACCAGGAAGTGTTCGGGCAACTCTAAACGCACGGCCCGCGCCACGCCTCCGGAATCGATAGCGCTCGCCACGACGCTTCCCAGCACGCACGCCGCCACGTTATCCGGGTGGCCTTCCAAGCGCGCGGCCTCGTTCAGGATCAGATGCGGCGTCCAGTTGAGGCCAAGCAATCGGTCGGCAATGACGACGCCCGCCGTCAGCGCCGCGGCGCTGGAACCCATGCCTTTGCCAAGTGGAATGCCATTGTCCACTTCCATCTCAACCGGCGTGAGCGTCGCTCCGGTATCACGCGCCACGTCGAGCGCCGTCTGCCAGATCATGTTGTCTTCGCCGGTGGAGATCTCCTCTGCGTCGCGGCCGGTCACACGAATGGTGAGCGTCTCCGCGGGCCGGAAGCGGCAGGTCAGATACGCCGAAAGCGCCAGTCCCAGAGCGTCGAAGCCGGGGCCAAGGTTCGCGCTCGAAGCCGGTACGCGCACCGACCACGCCGATGTCATCGCCTCCGCCATTACAGCGTGACCTTCTGGCCCTCCCGGCAGGAACGGTAGATCGACTGAACAAGTTCCAACGCGCGGTAGCCTTCCTCGCCCGACACCAGCGGCGGCTTGCCCGTGCGAATGGCCTCGGCGAAGTTCTCAAACTGGCGTTCGATGGGCGTCACGGGAATCGCCATCGGGTCCGATGCGCCGGACTTGACGATGGTTTCCACCGGCGCGGGCTCGCCGGAGTCATCCTGCACGTCCCAAGTTGTGAGCTTGTCGCCGGTGAGCACGGCGGTGCCCTTGGTGCCGTGAATCTCGATGCGTTCCGAGTAGCCGGGCCAAAACGCCGTGGATGCCTGCAGCACCCCCTGCGCACCGTTGGCGTAGCGCATCATGGCCGTGATCACGTCTTCGCTTTCGATCTTGTGCAGCGCGCCCAACTGCCACATGCCGAATACTTCTTTCACCGCGCCAATGAGGTAGAGCAGCACGTCCACCTGATGCACGGCTTGATTGATGAGCGCGCCGCCGCCTTCCGTGGCCCAACTGCCCTTGATAGGCCGCGAATAATACTCGGCCGAGCGGTACCACTTCACGTACGCATCGGCCTGCAGGATCTTGCCGAGGCGGCCTTCCTTCAGCGCTTTGGATAAAAAGATCGTGGAATCGTCAAAGCGGTGCTGGCTGACGACGCCCAACTGAATGCCCGCCGCTTTGGCCTTGTCTACCATCGCGCGCGCCGTTTCCAGCGTGGTCGCGATCGGCTTCTGCACCTGGATGTGCCGCTTCACCTCGCAGCAGATTTCCACAGGCTGCATGCGGAAGTCGGGGAACGTGCACAGGTCGACGTAGTCGATTCCGGGATGCCGGCAGACCTCTTCGTATGTCTTGAGAAACTCGCAGTGGTTGCGTTCGGCGAACGCAATGCCCGCTGGCTCGTACACGTCCGTGCAGCAGACAATCTCAAAGCCGATATTTTTGTAGGCGCGCGCGTGCATGTTCGAAATCGCGCCGGTGCCAATAATCCCTACTCGCATGAAGTGCGAGTATACCAAGCGGGAACTTACTCGCCCAAGCCGTGGTGCGTGCCGCAGACGCTCACTTCGAGGCCGAGATTGCGGAAGAGGGCCGCTTTGGCCGCGAGCGCGAGGTTTGCGCCTTCGGCGTCGGGCGCGTATGCGACCTGAATATGATTCGCCTTGTGGCGGGCCATCATCTGGTCGCGCGAGACGCCATAGATGACGGCGTGCATGATGGGCCATTGCGGCGTGGTGATCTGCCAGCGGCGTTCGGTTTCCTCGCGCGGCATCTTGATGACCTTGGCGCGGCCGATGTCGGCCTTGAGCGCGCCGTTGTCCACGAACACGCGGCTTCACACAATCTCGCCGGGCTTCGAGATGCCTTTAACGGTGCTGCCGCCGAGGCGGAAATACATAGGAGGCTGGCGTTCGCCCACCGTCCCTTTCCACCCGTCAATGAAGTGAGCCGGCGGCGCGGCGCCGGAG